>JARKQW010000475.1 GCA_029974695.1 Syntrophobacteraceae bacterium
AGCAGCTGTTCCCAATTCTCCCGGTGCTGCTTGGGCGTTTTTTTCACCAATTGACTCGTGTTGAAATAGGGTTCGAAGATCCACTTCCATTGTTTATCAGGGTTCTTCACAAAGGTTTGAGGGAGCCGAAGATTCAAGCGGGGCAGCCGATCGATCTCTTCCAGGCTGAGGTCCTCAGGCTTTTGGTGATCGAGCAATCGCCGGATATGGGGCTCGAGGAGCGCGAATCGATTCAGGAAATAGTGCAGGTCCGCAAGATGGATTTCCATCTCCCCTTGTTCGGGGGCGCTCCGGTATATCCTTTTCGTCTTAAAAATGTGGGAAAAGAGCAGGAAGAACTTGAGGTCTTCCCGGGACTTGAACGACACGCGGCAGGTGAGATCCTCCTCGGGGTCCGGGGCGTTGGCCAGCACCAGGAGCTTTCCGGTGGGTTCAATGATGTCGTAGAGCTTCCCCGCCAGGTACATGGCATAATGATAGAGCCGGTACCGACTCAAGGGCTTCTTGGATCTCCGGGGAAGGGGCTGTTCCAGGAGATACTCGAAGAGATCCTTGGGCAGCAGAAGGATATCCAAGGGGAGCCGCCAGGAGCGCAGTTTGTCTAGGGACTCGAAAAGGAAAATCCGGTGACTGGACAACCGGGCCGTGAGCTCATGTACGATCAGGTCCTGGCCTCGGGTGAGCAACCCGATGTCCAGGCGCTCCGTACGGGTTTCCCAGATGTGACGGATGATCAGCTCTTCGATCTCGTCCGCCTTGGTCTTGATCTCCTGGAGGGAATGAGCCACCAGGTTGATGGGAATCAGAAAATATCGCTTCCCCGTGTGGCTGAAACGCATGAGAAGCCCCAGCTTCTGGTAAATGGCGTTCAGCCGCCGCCGGTTTCGAGAGATCTCCTGAACGTCTTGAAAATCCAGGCTTTCGAGAAAATCCGTGTCGGCAGTCGTGAGGACGCTCTGCTCGATGAGTCCCAGCCCGTATGCGTTCCCCCCGAACCGGCTCGGGAGAAAACTGGGATGATCTTCGGAGGCGAAGGTGCCCATGGGCACATCCTCCGGATCAATCCCAAAGGCCGGGTAGTCCTCGGGGTTGATCAAGCGGAAGAAGGTTTCTTGATGCTGAAAGTCAATCGATCTTCGAGTAAGATGCTCGTCCGGCATATCGGGCTCTATTCCGCCGTGTGAGAAGATCCAGACTCAGTAGGTCCCCTTTCCTTGCATGAGTTTGGCATATCACGTTTGACTCGCCAAGGCAAACCGGGAAGGAAACCGGGACTTCCTGCACCTTAAGAATCCGGGCTTCCGGCAGGAATGCCCCGGGAACGACATTACGAGTCGACTCGACCATGAAAGGAAACCATGAGAGGGAAAAGACTCAGTACGTGGGGGCGGTTGGCAACCCTGGGAGGCATGGGAAACATCCCCGTCGCTCCCGGAACGGCGGCCACGTTCCTGGCGGGAATCCCCGCAGCCTACGCTCTGAAATCCCTGCCCATCCCCCTGGGGCTCTTCTTTCTTTTGATCCTCCTTGCTCTTAGCTGCCGGGCCTGCTCGAGGGCGGAAGAGGAACTGGGGGAAAAGGATCCGGGCCGGGTGGTTCTGGACGAAATCGTGGGGTACCTGGTGACGATCCTTTTCTTGCCCCAAGGCTTCGGACCCCTCTTGTGGGGATTCGCCGCCTTTCGGTTGTTTGACATTTGGAAACCCTGGCCCATCCGTTCCATGGAAGCAAGGGTCTCGGGAGGCCTGGGCATTGTCCTGGACGATGTCCTGGCAGGCCTTTACGCATTTGCCTTGACAACCATGCTGTGCTTTGCTTTCAACCGGCCCTAGGGGTTCCCCCGTCCCCGGGGAACGCGGCCCTTACGAGAGGATCGGGCGTTTCTGGGGGGTGCTCCGAAACAGATGTCTCAGGACCATGAAGGTTCCCCAACCCGCCGCAACGCCCGCCATATCCAGGGCCAGGTCGAGGAGGCTGGGGGTGCGGCCCGGAATAAAGGCCTGGTGAATTTCGTCCCCAATTCCGTAGACCAGGCCTATCCCGAGAACCGCGAGAGAAAAAGACCGCATGGACCGTACTTCAAAGAGGGGTTCCAGTGCCCAGCTCAGAAGCAGGGAAAAACTCCAGTATTCCAGGGGGTGAAAGAGATCCGAGTTCACGGAAGCGGAGACCGAGGAAAAGGATCGGTGGGAAAGGCTAAAGATGAACAGGGCGTATAGGACGGCGGGGAGCCACCGAACGGTCCCTTCGGTCATTCGCATTCGACCACCCAGCCCGGCAAGCGCCGCAGACACGCCGAACCCTGCCAAGAGGAAAGCCAGGGCCGGATAAACGTCCCAAAGATCGACCTTCAGGCTCCGGATCACCCCCAGGGACCCCAGGAACTGCAGAATGAAAAAGCATGCGATCCACATCCACGGGTTGCGCAACCATCGTCGGGCCTTGGGTTGATCGAGTCTCATGAGCTCTCCGGGTCCTATTTACTTTGGCTCCGTTCGAGATTAGAAATAGGATGTTTCGTTGGAGGATCGGCAATTGCCGCGATCCTTTGTCCCGTTTGTCGACATAGCGGGCGGTTGCCTGCAAAAGGTCCCCGATACTATGCGATTCTCGAAGCGGATGATTGGACTCATTCCCGTGTTCGTTTTCCTGGGGTTTGCCGGACCGGGGACGGACCGTTGCTCCGCCCTGACGGCCGAGGAGAAAAATACCATTTCCGTCTATGAAAGGGTAGCCCCCTCGGTGGTCAACATCTCCACGGAGGTTTGCGACCTCGACTTTTTCCAGTGCGCCGTTCCGGGGGCGGGCACGGGGTCCGGGATCGTCCTAAAGGAAGACGGTCTCATCCTCACCAGTTATCACGTGGTCGCCCAGGCCCGGGACATCCAGGTGACCCTCAGCGATGACAGGCATCTCAAGGCAAGAATCGTTGGAACCAACCCCGAGGAAGACCTGGCCCTTCTGAAAGTGGACGTAGGGCAGAGGCCCCTCACCCCAATCGTCAACGGCGATTCCCGGCAATTGCGGGTCGGAGAAAAAGTGCTGGCCGTGGGAAACCCCTTTGGCCTCGGGCAAACCCTCACGACGGGGACCGTGAGCATGGTGGGACGGGACGTGAGGAGCGGTCGCTTGATCTTGCGGGACCTCATCCAGACGGACGCATCCATCAACCCGGGAAGTTCCGGAGGGGTGCTGGTCAACTCCAGAGGGGAGATGGTGGGCATGAACACCGCCATCCTGAGCCCGACGGGGATGAGCGCAGGCATTGGATTTGCCGTTCCTACCCATCAGATCGACAAGGAGCTTTCCGCAATGAGGTATCCGTGGCCCCCATGGGCCCGGTGGATCCTTCCGGCATTGTTCGGATATTGGGTTTTCCGAAGAATAACTCGGCTGGGACGAAGGGAGCAACACGACCTATGAAACGAAATCCATTCGATCCCCGGGGAATGCTTCCCCGGGCGTTCAACGGGCAGGAAACCCGCAACCGTCCATGGAGAAGAGCCGTGGGCTGTTTGCTGTGGGTCATCCTTGTGGTTGGAGTCCTTCCCGACTCGGGTCATTCCATGACCGAGGACGAACGCAACAACATCGAGGTGTACCAAAGACTGGCCCCGGGGGTGGTGAACATCACCAGCACCGTCCTCGAGAGGGATTTCTTCTTCAACGCCGTTCCCCGGGAGGGAGCCGGTTCCGGCTCCATCATCGACCTTGCGGGCCACATTCTCACCAACCATCACGTCATTGAAGATGCCCGCAAACTGGAGGTGACCCTGGCCAACGGGAAAAGGTATCCCGCCAAGCTCATCGGGTCGGACCCCGATACCGACGTGGCCGTTCTGAAAATCGACGCCAAGAGGTCCGACCTCACGGTGATCCCCATGGGAGATTCCGACAATCTGAAAGTGGGCCAAAAGGTCCTGGCCATCGGAAATCCCTTCGGCCTGGGTCAGACCCTCACCACCGGGGTCATCAGCTCCCTGGGACGGACCCTCAAAGCCACCAGCGGCATCCTGGTGGAAGACATCATCCAGACGGACGCCTCCATCAATCCGGGAAACTCCGGTGGCCCCCTCATCGATTCCTCCGGGAAGATGATCGGCATCAACACCGCCATCTTCAGTCCCACGGGAGCCAACGTGGGAATTGGATTTGCCATCCCCATCGACACGGCCAAAACCGTCATAGGAGAACTCATCGACCGGGGCTATTACGCCTACCCGTGGATGGGCGCCAGCCTGTTGACCCTGACCCGTGACCTGGCCGAGTCTTTGAAACTGCCGGTCGAGTCGGGAGCCATGGTCCTGGAAGTGGTTCCCCGCGGGCCCATGGAAAAGGCCGGGATCCGGGGAGGAAACGCCCGAGCCCAGGTTGGAAATACGATCATCACCGTGGGCGGGGACGTGATCGTCCGCGTCGACGGGGAGGCCGTCACCAGTGCCCACGGCCTCATTCGAAAGATTCGCAAACACCGACCGGGAGACAGGGTGCGCATGGAGGTAGTGCACTGGGAAGGAGGACGGGAAACGGTCACCGTGACCCTGGGGGAAAAGCCCAAGAATCCTTTGAAACGGTAGGAGAGGGGATACGGCAGTCCTCCACCCTGCTGCGATTGCTCATCCCCCGGCCCGTTGTAACGGAATCCGGGCCCTGCCGCGAGGAGCGTGGAATCGGTTGTGCGTGAGCGTTCGGCCGTCCGCCATCGCCGTTCGGCAACGACAGGAAGAGCAAAGGCCTGCAATTGCGGCAGAGCGATTCAGGAATCGGCGGTACCGGCATGACCGGTGGTTCTTGCCGGCAGTTAATGGCCGAATTGCCGCGGTTGGGCTACGGATCGAGGACGGAGGCCGAAGGAGGATCTCCACGCCGGAGGCGGATGAGGACGATTTCGCCCTGGGAGGCGAAACGAACGGGGATGCCCGAGACCCCTACCCCGCAGCTCGTGTACCCCATCATGCCGTCGTGACTCCAGGTTCCGTAGCTCAGGCGGCGCGGGGCCCGGCTGTGGGTGAAAACAGCCCCCAGGTAGGGAACTCGGATTTGCCCGGCATGCGTATGACCGCAAAGGTACAGCTGAGGCCGGTACCGGGAAGCCTCCCGGTAGATCTCGTTGGAATGAGCCACAAACACGGAAAAGGCCCCCGAAGGGACCGAGGCAAAAGCCGCCCCCGGATCGTGACATCGGTAATAGTGCGGGTCGTCCACCCCCACGATCCAGACCTCGTCTCCGCCTCGAGGGATTCTAACGGCGTCGTTCAACAAAAACGACATGCCGCTTTTCTCGAGGGGCTCGACCAGCTCGATGCAGTCGTGGTTGCCCAGGACCCCCAGGATGCCGTCCCGGGCGCGAATCTCGGGCAACAAGCGCCTGAGCCTCGAAAGCGCCTCGGCGGAAGACCCGGAATTCTCCATTCGAAAGTCGCCCCCAAGGATGCACAGGTCCGCGGGAAGATCCCTTACCATGGACTGCACTTTTTCCGTGAGCCCGTCCACTCCGTCCAGGTGCAGATCCGTGAGGAACAGGACGGTGTAGCCGTCGAAGGAGGGGGGCAGATCCCGAAAAGTGAAGACGACCCTTCGGGATCTCACCCGAAGCGCGTTTTCCTTCCCCTTTTCATACAGCCCCAGGACCCGGAAGGTGGTCTTCATGAGCATGTGGTAATAGACGGCGTCTTCGAAATTGAAGAGGGTGCGGAACGGATCGTTTTGAATCCGGCAGGAACGGAGCTCGCGAAACCGAACGTCGGGGCGTACGGGTCGCGGGTACCCTTCAAAAGGCTTGCTGAGCAGGGTCCTCTGAAGAAGAACCGACCCTCCGTAGGCTCCCAACCCGAAAATTCCCAGGTAAACCGCCGCCTGCAGTAGGTTCAATGAAA
>JARKQW010000487.1 GCA_029974695.1 Syntrophobacteraceae bacterium
GGCAGCTGCGGAGGCGGACGGCGGCATACAACTTGTTGCAGCAAGAGGGTTTTTTCCACAAATTGCGGGACTTGGCAAGGCAAAACCGTCCCGCGGCCCCAAAATGGAAAACCCCCGGGCACCCCCATTTGCGGACACCCGGTTTGAGCGATTCCCAAAGCCTCAGCCCGTCGTGCCCGCGACGGCGGGCATCCCGCAGGCGTGCACGCTCTTTGCGGGTCCCCGCTCGGGCGGGAATCATTTCTGCACCGGGTTGCGCCCCGTTGCAGGAAACTCCCGCCTTCTTAGAGAGGACGAACCGGGATTGGAACCGGTCCCGTCGCTCGATCTAGGAGGCAGCCCCCCGGGCTTTCCCGACAGCCCGGGCAATCTGTTCGAGATGCTGGGGCGAGGTCCCGCAGCACCCGCCGACCACCCGGGCCCCGGCCTCGATCCAGGCAGGGACCAGCACGGCCATGGCCTCCGGGGTCGTTCGGTATCGGGCCTTTCCTTCTCCATCCACCTCGGGAAGTCCGGCGTTGGGCTTGAACCAGACGGGCAGGGAGCAATGAGCCCGCAACTGTCCGAGGGCCGTAAGGTTCTCCTCGAGGCTGCGTCCACAGTTGATCCCGACGACATCGGCTCCCAGAGACTCGAGCTCCTTCCCTACCCGGGCCGGGCTCACCCCCATCATGGTGTGAGACCCGCGATCGAAGCTGAAAGTGCACACAACGGGCAGGGAACTCACCGAACGCGCGGCCTGGACCGCCAGGGCCGCTTCCGCCAGATCGTACTGGGTTTCGATCACCAGCAAGTCGGCCCCGGCCTCGGCCAAGACCCGGGCCTGCCGGGAGAAGGAATCCGAGGCCTCCTCGGGGGCCAATCGCCCCAGGGGTTTGAGGAGCACGCCGCTGGGTCCTATGGATCCCCCCACCAGGACCGGTCGATCTGCGGCGGCTTCCCGGGCCAGCTCCACCGCCCGCCGGTTGATTGCGGCCATTCGATCCTCGAGAGGGCCGCCCCGCAGCCGGACGGGAGATGCCCCGAAGGTGCAGGTGAGAACGATCCGGGCACCGGCTTCGATGAAGCTGCGATGCACCCCGAGGATTTCCCGAGGCCGGTCCAGTACCCAGGCCTCCCCCGGAGTCCCGCGCGGAAGACCGCGTTCCAAGAGGGTCGTGCCGGTGGCCCCGTCGGCAACGAGGACTTCACCGGCTTGAAGGCTCTGCAGGAATGAATGGCTGGTCATGGTCCAGGTCTCCCTCCGGAAGTTGACTCCGGGATGACTCAAGAATGGCAAAAAAGGATTCCACACCCCGTCGAGAAAATGAGCGGGGCTCCGTAGGCAACGGATCGCTTCGCATCGTTTGCCGTTGTGGAGATCGAGTCTAGCACAGGAGTTCGCCGGAGTCCACACGGACCGGCCCCTGGCCGGGGGCCTGCGGGCACACGAAACCCGGTCTCCTTTTCCATCGGCCTCCCCCACCCGGGTTTAATCCTTGCACAGGCACGGGAATCTCTTCTATATTCCAGGGGACACCCCACAATCCGGGTCAATGGACAAACCAGGAGGAAACCACCATGGCGGTTGCCGCAAAAATGCTCCAGTTCATCGAGAACTCTTCGTGGATCCGCAAAATGTTTGAAGAGGGCACCCGACTGAAGGCCATCCACGGGAATGAAAACGTATTCGACTTCAGTCTCGGCAATCCCAACGTCCCTCCCCCCGATATCGTGAAGGAAAAGCTCCTCGAGATCGTCCAGCGCGAGGAGAAGGGCAAGCACGGCTACATGCCCAATGCCGGCCTTCTCAGCACGAGAACCGCGGTATCCGCGTTCCTATGCCGGGAACACTGCGTGTCCACGGCCTCCGATCACATCATCGCCACCTGCGGGGCCGCCGGGGCCCTGAACATCATCTTTAAGGCCCTCCTGGATCCCGGGGA
>JARKQW010000500.1 GCA_029974695.1 Syntrophobacteraceae bacterium
GGTTCCCTTAAGAAGCCACCCCTGCAAATCGGTCATAAAGCCCGTCCGCGATCCCGCCGAACGCGAAAAAGACAATATTCACGAACAGGCAATAGGACGGTACCACAAACAGGTTGTTGTTCAACTGTGCCGCCAGAACGCTCCCAATGAGCAGGAGCAGGTTGGCGCTCACCATCCCCGCCGGAGGCTGCCTCCCGGCCGCCTGAAAGAGTCTCCTAAAAATCAGAACCACAATGGCCAGGTAGAGAAAAGTTCCGGCCACTCCCAATTCCACCAGCATTCCCAGGAGGTGGTTGTGCTGGGTGTGTTCCTGGGTGCTTTCGGGAATGGCCACCCGGCCTCGGTACTCCCGAACGGAGACCGGGATGAACTGGGCCAGGCCCACGCCCGACAGGGGGTAATCGGCAAAAATCAAGAAAGATCGTTGGAGGAGGGCCATCCGGATGGCCACTTCCTCGACCTGCAGCACCCCTCCCTCCCTGCGTTCCTTGGACGCCAGCTTGGGGGTCTGGGTCAGAAGGAAAACCATGACGACGGCCAGGGGGAGAGCCAGGACCCTCCACTTGGGAAAGGAAGTTCGGTAAAAGAACAGGAAAAGTGTCATCACGATCAGGAAACCGAGGTATATGGACCTCGTGAGGGTAAAGAAAACCGCCGGAAAGAAAAGGGCCAGCAAAGCCAGGTGTAAGATCCTTCCGAATCCCTCCTTTTCAGATGCCAGGTGGATGCCGCACGCAAGCCCCACGATCAATGCGATGCCGTTGAAAGCCGAATTGAGAAACGGCCCCCGGGCCCTGTCCAGGTGAAGCCAAATCTCCGGATTGTTGATGTACTGTGGATATACGTACTTGCGCAGGCCGAAGAACTCGAAGAACGAAATGATCGCCAGATACACCCCAAGATAGAAAAGCGCTTGCAGGACAAACCGGATGTCCGCTTCCTCGGTGAGGTAATTCTTGGCAAAGACGAAAGCGATGAAGGGGAAAAGGTAGCCGGTGATGAACACGTTCCAGGGGGAGGGGAAAGAAGGATTGACGGGCCTGAATCCGTTGATTGCCATGGATAGAAGGCACAGGAGGGAAAAGAGGGCCATGAGCAGTTCGAGCCGCATCTGCCGATGGCGGAAGAGGCGACCGGTGAAGGCACCCAGTCCCATGATGGCCAGGATCGCCATAAGGACCAGCCGATCCAGAGAGATGTCAAACAATCCCGGGATACGCAGCACATAGAAGTAGGGCCCCCAGACGGCGGAGGCAATCAGCCAGAAAGCATAAACCCGGGTGGCGAACCGGACGGATTCCTCATCATGCCCTGCGGGATTCCTCCTTAAGAATCCGACGAGTATCATGATCGCCAGGGACGCTCCGATGAGTGCCAGCAGGATCGTCATCCTATATCGTGCCTATCCTATGCGGGGGACGGAACCGAGGACTTCGGCGCACAGGTGACAGTCGATATCCTCGGGGGTCTTGAGGGTGTGATCGAAGTAGTCCACGGTCAAGGCAGTGGCCATGGAGACGAAAATTCCGGCCAGGAAGCCCAGGAGGATCAGGACCGGACGGTTGGGCTTGAAGGGCTCGAGAGGTTCCTCCGGCTTCTCCACCAGGGTGATGAATTGCTTTTCCTGGTTCAATGCGTTGGCCAGGCGCGCCTGTTCCAGCTGGTTCCTCGAGTGGGCGTAGGTGTCCTTGGCCAGGAGATAGTGCTGCTTGAGATGCTCGTACCGCGAGCGCTCTTCCGCTGTGGATCGGATTCGCTCCTGGAGGGCGGCAATGATCTTTTCCAGCTCCTGGATCTTGGCCTCGATACTCTGGGCCGTGATCTTCTGAGCCATGACGGATCGATTCAGTTCGTCGCGCAGGGAGCGGACATTGAGGTCCAGCTCTTTTTCCACCTGTTTCATGGGGGCAAACTGGTCGGAAAACTGAGGGCGCATCTCGTTTAGCTGGATCTGGAGCTGGGCCACGCGGTTCTTAAAGGCCGTGATGGCCCGTCCCGTGACCTCCATTTCGGGCAGCAGGACGGGGATCCTATCGTCTTTCGCCTCGGCTTCGAGCTTGGCAATGGCGGTCTTCAGCCCCGCCAGTTCCTCCTGAAGCTCGTGGCTCTTGCGGCTGAACTGGGTGAGCAGGGCATTGGGACCTACCTCCAGGTTGGTCTTGGTGGGATCCAGGTTGAGCATCTCGATGAGGGACACCGCCTGTTTCGTTTCATATTCCCTCAGAGCCTTCTCCTTCTCCAGCATTTCGTTGTAGAGGGTTTGAGTCTGTTCTTTGAAGAAGTCGTAAGAGTAGTCCGTCTTGGCCTTGGTCGTCTCCCCGTACCCTCTCATGTAGGCTTCAGTGATGGCCGAAGCCCTACGATAGACCCGATGGGGGTTGGAACCTGTCGCCGTAATGTAGAAGACGCTGGAAGCTTCAAAGGTCTCCCCTTTTGG
>JARKQW010000002.1 GCA_029974695.1 Syntrophobacteraceae bacterium
GACCCAGGCGTCGGCCGCCGCCGCCCGGGCCATTCGCCTCATGCACAAAGGCAGCATTCTCACCGAACCCATCACCTCCGAGGTCATCGCCGAACAGTGCAAGGCCTGCGGTCGGTGCGCCGAGGTTTGTCCCTACAACGCCATCACCGTGGACACAAAGAAGAAGACCCCCGCCGTGGTCAACACGGCCTCCTGTGCCGGTTGCGGCACCTGTGCCGCCGAATGTCCCTTCGGGGCCATCACCATGAACCACTTCACCGATGCCCAGATCCTGGACCAGATCGATGCCATGCTGGCGGAAAACCCCGGGGAAAAGATCCTCGCCTTTGCATGCAACTGGTGTTCTTACGCCGGGGCCGATTATGCCGGGGTCTCGAGGCTCCAGTATCCCTCGAATGTCCGCCTCATCCGGACCATGTGCTCGGGACGGGTGGACGAGGAATTCATCTGGCACGGCCTTGCCCGGGGAGCCCCGGTGGTCCTGGTGAGCGGCTGTCACATCGGGGATTGCCACTACATCAACGCCAACCACTGGACGGAAAAACGGGTGGCCAAGGTGCACCGCAAGATGGCCGGACTGGGCATCCGCCCCGAACGCTTGCAGCTCGAGTGGGTGAGCGCCGCCGAAGGCATTCGGTTTGCGGAGGTCATGAAACGGCTTGATGCTCTGCGACAAACCGTGACCGAGGAAGAAATCGCCGAAACCATCGGAAAGCTGACCCAAAAACGGGTCAAGGAGGCAGTGTCCTGACCGGGTCCCGGGAGGATGCTTCCCCCCCAATCCCGTGTGGTTCGGGGGTGCCCATCCTTTCTGGGCCCTGCCGCCGGAGAATGAGGCCGAACGGGGACTCAACTTTGATGGTTACGTAAAAAGTCCTGAAGAGTGCGTTTCTTCGACCCTAACCGATTGAATTCATTAGGTGCCGTTCCGAGAAGAACGACTTCTTACGGGATCATCAAGGTTCTCTTCCGTGTTGGATGGAGGAGGGTGAAACCCTCCCCCCGGACAACCCTATCTCCTTTCCCCTCTCCCTTCCCCCATCTTGACACTCCCATGTCGGACCGATACATTGGGTCACTCAGGAATCTTTTTCTCCCGGCAGTTCATGGCGGGGGTTTCGGTTTTTGTCCTCATTGCTTTTTGTTTGAACAACCCGGGGATGGGCAAGGAAGTTCCTCCATCCGCAGTGGAGTGATTCCGATGATCCCAGGTCCACGCAATCTTTCCCCCGCTCACGGGAATCTGTAGGAAACCGATGGCGCAACGAGACCCCGGCAGGACGGTCCCCGGGCCGGGTCCATCCCGGGGTTTACAGGCGTCGGCGGCCGGACGAAACCAACAAGTTGACCAGGGCCGATCCTCCCCATGAAGAACCGCGGTTATCACAGACTTCGTGTCCACGTCATCACCCTCATCCTGGTGGTGCCCGCCTTCGTCGTTTTTTACGAAATACGGAACCTGACGGAAGATTACCATCAAACGATTCGTTCGGCCCAGACCCGCCTGGCCAGCTATGCCAGCGGGCTGTCGGAACACGCCACGGTCACCCTCTATTCCGCCGAAATTGCCCTAAAATACGTGGTGGATCGGGTTCAGGAGCACGGGCTCCTTGAACCCCCCGACGAATGGAAAATCCACGAGCTTCTCCGAGACGCAGCCCGGGGTTATCCCCAATTTGGCTCTTTGCTGATGGTGGGGTGCGACGGGAAGTTGGTGGCGAACTCTCTCGAATTCCCCGTGATCGAGGTTCAACTCTCGGATCGGGACTATTTCCGGTTTCACCTCGAGCACGAATCCACCACGGAGATCCACATCAGCAAACCCGTCATGAACCGTCTCAACGGTCTCTGGCGTTTTTTCATGACCCGAAGGCTTTCCAAAAGGGACGGGTCCTTCGGGGGCATCGCCGGGGTGGCGTTGGATCCCGCGTACTACGACCGATTTTACCAGACCATCGATGTGGGCAAGTCGGGCCGAATCCTTCTCATCCGGATCGACGGCCGGGTGCTCATGCAAACGCCTTTTTCCCCCGAGGCCCTCGAAGTGGATTACGCACAACGTCCCATGCTTGCCGAGCATCTTCCCTCGTTTCCCTGGGGCACCTACCGAAATCCTACCGCAGGGTTCGACTCCACCGACCGCCTCATTTCCTACCATCGGCTGGAAAAATACCCCGTGGTCGCCACGGTCTCCATGCTGGTGGACGAAATCCTGGCCCCTTGGCGGGTGCGTCTGAGAAACGGGTTCATCAACCTGGGGATCCTGCTGTTGCTGGTGGCGGGACTCGGCTCTCTATTGTGGAACCGATTGAGGGACCTCGAGAAGGTTCAGGCAAGTCTCCTGGAAAAGCAGGAGGAGCTCAGGGAAAGTCAGCGTGCCATGGACACCCTGTTCAACAATCTTCCCGGAATGGCTTATCGAAGGTCGGCCGACCCGGACTGGACCCTCCGGTTTGCCAGTGAAGGGGCAGGGTCTCTCACGGGTTATCGCCCGGCGGAGCTTACCCAAAGTCCCCAAGCCTCTTTCTTCAGCCTGATTCACCGGGAAGACGCAATTTCCGCGCGCAATGCCGTCCAGTCCGCCTTGGCGGACAAGCGATCCTATCGGGTTCAGTATCGGCTGATATCCCGGGATCAGCAGGAACGATGGGTATGGGATGCGGGCACCGGGGTGTGGGACGAGGCCGGCCGGGTGAAGGCCATGGAGGGCTTCATCACCGACGTGAGCGAACTCAGGGCGGTCGAACAGGCTTTGCGCCGCTCGGAGGAAAAATACCGAACCCTTTTCGAGGAGGCCATCAACGGCATTGTCCTGGCCGACGCCCGAACGGGGATCGTCCTCGACTGGAACCGAGCGGCGCTGGCGATCTTGGAACGCTCCAAGGACCAAGTCGTCGGAAAACCCTGGCAGCCTCTGAGCCCCCGGCAGTCTCGGGATGATGGAACCGCCAGCGAACTGCAACTCAACCCGGGCCCTCCGCTGGACAAGATGATCGAAACCAAGGTGATCACGCCCTCCGGCGCCAACAAGGAGATTGCCCTGAAAGCCAGTCGAGTTCTCGTCGAGGGCCGCGAACTTGTGCAGTGTATCTTTCGTGACGTCACGGAAGCCAAGAAGCTCGAAAGTCGGTTGCAGCAAGCTCGAAAGATGGAAGCCATCGGGACCCTTGCCGGAGGAATTGCCCATGACTTCAACAACGTTCTTGCAGCCATCATCGGCTATGCCGAACTGGTGGATCTCGATCTTCCCGCTTCCTCCAAAGTGAAACCTTTTTTGCAGCGTATCTTGCGCGCTGCCCAGCGAGCCAAGGATCTCGTGGCACAGATCCTGGCCTTCAGTCGCCAAGAGGGTGAGGAACTCCGCCCGGTGCAGGCGGCACCCATCGTTTCCGAGGCGCTCAAGCTCATGAGAGCGTCCCTGCCGACCACCATCGAAATTCGGCAATCCATCACCACGGGTCCCACGGTTGTTTTGGCCAACCCCACCCAAATCCACCAGGTGGTGATGAATCTGTGCACCAACGCCGCCCATGCCATGGGAAAGGACGGAGGCACCTTGGAAGTCTGCCTGGAGCGGGTCGATTTCGAGGAGGAATCGGCGCTGCCCTGCCACGATCTCACCCCGGGACCCTTCGTAGTCCTCTGCGTGAGGGACACCGGCCATGGAATGTCCCCGGATATCTTGGAGAGGATCTTCGACCCCTACTTCACCACCAAGGGAAAAGGTCTGGGGACGGGCTTGGGGCTCTCGGTTGTCCACGAGATCGTCAAGAGACACTCGGGAGCCGTCACCGTGGAGAGCGAGGTGGGGAAAGGCAGTACATTCCGCGTGTTTTTGCCCGGGATGGATCTTGAGACCCAGGAGGACGCCGGAGAAGCGCCCGTCGCCCCTCTCGGGTCCGAGAGAATCCTGTTCGTCGACGATGAGCCGGCCATCACCGAGGTGGGTGCCGCCATGCTGAGACGCCAGGGATATGACGTGGTGACCTCCACCGACAGTGTCCGGGCCCTGGAATTGTTCCGAAAGGACCCCCGGGCCTTCGACCTGGTCATTACGGACATGACCATGCCCCAGCTGACGGGGGACCGGCTGGCCGAGGAACTGATGAAAATTCGACCCGGGATTCCCGTGATCTTGTGCACCGGGTACAATGAATCCGTTTCCCCGCACCGGATCGACTCCATGGGGATCCGCCGCTTGATCCACAAACCTATCGGTTTCCAACAACTTACTCAGGCCGTTCGATCCGTTCTTGACGACGCCCCCCCGTTCCGGGACCCCGGGGCAGGTCGCTCTCCCGGGAAATCCACCTAGGGTTTCCAAGGGCTGATGATCCCGTAAGAAGTCGTTCTTTTCGGAACGGACCCTAATGAATTCAATCGGTTAGGGTCGAAGAAACGCACTCTTCAGGACTTTTTGCGAAACCGTCAAGGGCTCATTTTTATGCACTTTCCACCTCCCGAACTCTCGCTAAAGGCTTGTAATTTTGTCGATTATCCTCCATATAGAGGTCGTTTCCCGGACGCCACTATCAAAGGAAAGGAGATCGGGGTGAAAAGAGATCCAATTGGAAGTGTCATTGCGGGGTTGGTTTTGGTTTTGACACTTTTGTGGGCATCCGCCACGGTGGGCATTACCGACGCGCCTTCACAGGTTTCGAACATTCCGGTGAAAGGAATGGTGACCATGGTGGACCTCGGAAGCAAAGAATGCGTTCCCTGCAAGATGATGGCGCCAATCATAGTGGAATTGGAGAAAGAATACAAAAACCGCGCGGCCATCATCTTTGTAGACGTCTGGAAACAGAAGGATCAGAGCTCACAGTTCGAGATCCGGGTGATCCCCACTCAGATCTTCTTTGACCGGGAGGGAAAAGAAGTCTATCGACACGAAGGTTTTTTGGACAAGGACAGCATCGTCAATATGTTGAGGACCCTTGGAGTGCAGGGATGACGGGGAGGGAAGAAGGATGATGGATCAACTTCTCTTGACGGTCAACTCCTGGATGATGACGGGAACGGCCCTGGCCGGACTGGGTTGCTTTCTATGGGGGATGATCAGCGTGTTGTTGAGTCCCTGCCATATGGCCTCCATCCCCCTGATCGTGAGCTACGTGGCGGGGCAGGACAAGGGCCTGCGCCCTCGACACGCCGTTCATTACGCCCTGGCCTTCACGGTGGGACTGTTCATTACCATCGCCATGGTGGGAATCGTCTGCTCCCTTCTGGGAAGAATGCTGGGTGAGGTGGGACCCTATTGGACGGTCCTGGTGGGAGGGATCCTTCTGTGGGTGGCGGCAGACATGATGGGCATCGCCAAGTGTTCCATGTACGGCGGTCTTTTGGGAAAGATCCGGATCAAGGGCCCTGCGGGTGCCTTTGTGCTGGGTCTGGCCTACGGGGTCCTGTCGGGATCCTGCACCTTCGGGTTCATCGCCCCCATTCTTGCCTTCATCACCATTCAGCAAAAGGTGGCCACCGGGATTCTTTTCATCGTCCTGTTCGGACTGGGACACAGCATCCCCATTGCCGTGGCCGGGAGCTCCACGGCAACCGTCAAGAATCTTCTCGAAAGCAGCTCTTTCCACGAGGGAGGGCTCTGGTTCAGGCGATGCGCCGGTGTGGCCATCGGCGTCCTGGGGCTCTATTTCGTTCTCCGCCCCTTTGTGGGAACCACCTAGCCTCCTGCCGCGGAGCCCTCGATTCCATGTCCATCAACGATCGACCCACCGTCCTCGCTTGTGCCGGCATTCAGCCGGAACTGGATTTCCTCCTCCGGGAGGGGGGCGCCTTCGAGGTTCGTTACCTGGACCAGGGTCTGCACCAAACCCCCCAAAAGATGGCCGGGATCGTTCAAGAAGCGCTGGACGCCGTGCCTCTCGTCGTCGAAAGGGTAATTCTGGGCTACGGACTCTGTTCCAAGGGCATCCTGGGGCTTGCATCCCGGGGCCGGAGCCTCGTCATTCCCAGGCAACACGATTGCGTTTCCTTTTACCTGCAATCCTTCCCCGAAGCCGATGGGGCCAATCTGCGAACGCACACCTATTATCTTACCCCCGGTTGGCTTACCCTGCGAAAAGACCCCCTCACCACCGTCGAGGAAATCTACTCACCCCGGGTGGGCAGGGAGAAGGCCGTGTGGGCCATGAACCGGGAGCTTCAGCATTATCAGTGCTTTGCCTTTGTGGACACCGGGGTCTGCGACCCCGAGCCCTTGCGCAAACGAACCATGGAAAATGCCGAGTTTTTCGGGAAAGAGTACCGAGAGATCCGGACGGCCCTGGACTACTTTCGGCGACTGGTTACCGGCCCTCACTCGGAGCCCGAATTCATCCTGCTGAAACCGGGGGAGGTTCTCGAATCATCCGCCTGGGGTCTTTAGGCAGGTTCCATCAGAATTCATCCAAGGAGATAGGCGGGATGTCCCCGAGGTGAAAACAGCGAAACCCTCGATCCCGATCCAGGAAAAACAGCTTTAGGGTTTCCTTCACCACCGGAAATGCCAGTTCGTTCCATGGAATGCCTTCTTCCTCGAAAAACCCCACCTCCAGACTCTCCGGTCCTGCCCACACATGGGGGTCCTCGAGTTTCGCGCGAAACATCAGGTGAACCTGATTCACATATGGGATGTTGAACATGGCAAACGGGACGAGGTCCGTAAGCCGGGCCCCCGCCTCTTCCAGTGCCTCCCGAGCCGCCCCCTGGGACACCGTCTCCCCGTTTTCCAGGAATCCGGCGGGCAGCGTCCATTTCCCGGACCTGGGATCGATGGAACGGCGACACAGGAGGATTCTGCCCTGCCACTCGGGGATGGAGCCCACCACCAACTTGGGGTTTTCATAATGGACGGTGCGGCATGTTTCGCAGACAAAACGGGGACGATTGTCCCCCGACGGGGTTCGGTAAACCAGCGGCGTTCCACACCGGCTGCAATAGTTCATGACCGACCTCCTGCTGTGCCTCGCCCGGTTCGCGTCCATTCAGCCTGCAGACCGTGACCGGGAAAAAAGGGGGCTGCCATCCTTCCCTCCCCAGGGGGCCGGGCGGCGAGTCCCGCCCCCTCCCCCGCTCTCACCCCCGCTCCCCTCGCCTCCTGGGGCTGTAATGCCTGCGCAGCCAATCGCTCAGGCCGTCCAGGCCGGGGAAGAGCACCCGTTCGGTGATGTTGGATTGATCCAGCTTGTCCCGGAGTTCCCATTTGAGCTCGGCAGGTATCACCACTCGCCGGTATAGGTCCGGAAACCTGAGCAACCAGTCGTCCACCACCCGCTCGGGATTGGGCATAACGGAAAAGAGGGCAAACTGGTTGACAATGCGCTCATCGACGGAAGGGGGTTCCATGAATAGGAGGAATTCTTCCTCCCCCGCCAGCGAATCGAAGTCCTTGAGTGATTGAATGACCGCATGAAAGGAGGATTCGACCGCCGAGGGCCCGGAGGTGTCCCGGGAAGGGGTCAAGCCCGCCAGGAGCTCCACCGTGAAGACTTCGGCTCCCTCGTCGTGGAGCAATGCCTGCAGGGGAGCGGGCAGCAAGCTGTGAGTTTTGCGAAAATTCACCATCCAGATGACCCCGTCCTGATCGGACTTGTCCAGGTTCGCCGTGGCAAAGTGAAGGGCCACGTAAGGCGAATAGGTCCAGTCCAGGAGTCGGGTGGGCAGCCGGTGGTGTTGAGCAACCGAGAGCAAATGCCAGAAGGAAGCAAAGCCGCCGCAGATTCCCTGGGCGTACTTTCGAAAATTGCGCAGAATGTGCTGCTCCAGCTTTGCGAAAGGCCCTTCCAACCGCAGCAGGGAAGTTTTCAGTCCGTAGGACGCATCGGAGAGCCCTCGGAAGACGTAGGGCGACCGAAACCGCTGCAGGCCGTCATTCCAGGACTCAAAAAAGAGCTCTTGCTGGACCTCCACCCAGGAGGTCACCCGGATATCCGCATTTCCAGCCAACGAAATTCCCTCCGTGGCGACATCCCTTCAAACCGGCCCCGGCACCTTCAGGAGGTCCGAATCCCGGATCAAGCCTGCGTCCCTTGCTGGGAGAGTCTCGAGAGTAGGCCTTCCCCTTCGCCGGCCTGTGAGGTGACCGAGGAGCAGACACATCAAATGTGCGACCTTCCAGACCCCTTTGGGCGCACTCCCTTCGAAAAGAAGGGCATTCCGCTGAGCGTAGAATCAAGGCCCAGGCAAGCCCAC
>JARKQW010000027.1 GCA_029974695.1 Syntrophobacteraceae bacterium
CGACAGGTCGCGGACCCCGACCCCGGGGTGCGGGCATTGCATCTCGTAGCGGACAACCTTCCCCCGAAAACACTCGTCCAACCTTTCCCGGACGATCTCCTCGAACATTTCCTCACCCAAAATCTCCGGGATCGGTCGCCCGAGAACTTCGCCGGTCCCCGGCGCCCGATTCTTCATAAAGGCCCGGTTTGCGATCAGGTAGCGGTAGTCCCGGTCCACCACCGCCATCATTTCATCAAGGCTCTCCACCACCTTTTCGTATTCCCTCAGTCTTCTCTCGTTGCGCTTGCGCTCGGTGATGTCGGCAATGGTGAGCAACACGGTATCCGTCCCGCCGTTTTTGACCAGGGTGGTGGATAGGAGCATGTCCATGACTCCTTCGGTAGCCCCCTTACGAATTCGCAGGCTGCATTCGGTGTCGAAGGTGCTCTCTCCCGTTTGAAAGCTGTGCAGCATCCGATTTCGGATCAGGCAATCCCCACAGGCGGGACTCCGGTTGCAAACCGGCGCGGTATGGGCATGAATGCAGTTTAAGACCTGTCCTCCCGAGAGTCCCAGAAGCTCTCCCTCCGACCTTCCCGAGAACTCCAGCCCGGCGCGGTTGATTTTGAGGACACGCCCCTCCCGGTCCACCAGCATCATGATATAGGGCGAGGCTCGAAAAACCCTCGACAGCACGTCCTGTTGCCGTCTCTTCTCCTCCTGCGCGCGCTTGCGTTCGGTAATGTCCTCGAAGATGCAGTGGGTCCGGATGAAGTTCCCCTCGATGTCCCGGGCGACCTTGCCGTTGAAGGATACCTGCATGACGGACCCGTCTTTTCTTACCATGTCAAACTCGACGCCGTGCACCTCCCCGAGGGCCTTGAAGCGCGGGAAATTTTCCTTGAATCGGTCCAGACTCTGCGGCGCGAGGAATTCGGCGAAGTTCCTGCCCAGGACTTCCTCCAGGGCGTAGCCCAGACGTTCGAGCCAGGCCCGGTTCACATGGAGGAAACAGCCGGTTTCGTCCAGGGACTGGTAGGGAAGCGGGGCCTCCTCGAAGAGCAGCTGGAAGAATCGCTCGCTCCCGGAAGGCAGTGGTTCAAAGGAGTGGGACCGGGGCTCGTCGTCCTCCGGGTGGGGGAGGAACGAGCACCTCCACTCGATCAGCCTCTCTTCCCCCGATCTTGTCTTCCACGAATGGAGCTGAGGGAGTCGCAGGCAGGGATCGAACGGATGCACAAACCCCCGCCCGCCAGGGGAAGGCCTCGACGCCCCCTGGAAAAGCTCCAAAACGGTTTTCCCCAGGACCTCCTCTCGGGCGTATCCGCTGAGTTCCTCGCAGGCTCGGTTGAACAGGGTGATTCTCCCGCCCGGGTCACAGACGAGGATGAGGCTCTCCGAAGTCTTCACCAGGGTTTCGAGGAAGTCTCGGACCTCCCCGGCGCTTCGGGCAAGTTCCTCGAGGAGTTGAAGGTTCCCCAGGGCAACGGCCGTACTCTCCGCCAGGGCCTGGATAATCTTCACCTCCCCGTCTCCCGGACGGTGGCGCTCGGCCCAATACACGCCGATGGCTCCGATGGGATCCGCAGAGCGAATGGGCATCATGACCAGGCTTTTGACGAAGGTGGGTGGATACAGGTCCTGGGGGATGCGCTCATCGGCGTAAATGTCCTCGATGACCGCAGGTTTTTTCTCCTTCATGACCCAGCCGCTGATGCATGCATCCATGGGAAAGCGGCTCCCCATCCAGAGGGGACCGACGGCATCTTCGTCGGCGTAGTGGCAAAGATCTCCTTCCCGCAGAACGAAGGTCGCGCCGTCCGCGCCGGTGAGCTGTCGGACCGCGTTCCGCACGGCAACCATGAGTTCAGCGAGGCTGCGAGCCGAGGAGAGCTCCCTCGAAAAAGAGATCAGGCAATCGAGGGAATCCTTCTCGGGACCCGGGGACCGGGGAGCGCTCCCCCGGCCCTCAGGTTGCGCATCGTCTTTCGGAAATCGTTGCGCTCGTTTACGGGGCGTTTTCATACAAGACCTTCCGGTTGCACCAAGGGATTCCGAGTTAGGAAGAGTCCTTTTCCAGTTCCTCCCGAACTCGTTGGGTCAGTTGGGAGGAGTTGAACGGTTTTGGGAGAAAGGCGGCCGGAGAGCCGGAGGCCTCCCGATTGCCCGAGGGATGGTCCGTGTAGCCGGACATGTATAGGACCTTCGTTTCGGACTTGAGACCCCGGAGGCGGGATGCCAGCTCGGGGCCGCCGATTCCCGGCATCACCACGTCCGTGAGCAGCAGGTGAATGGGACCGGGGTATTCCGTCACGATCTCGATGGCCGCCGTTCCGTTTTCGGCCTGCAAGACACGGTAGCCCGCTTTCTCGAGTACCTGGCAGACGGTCCCGCGAAGCCTCTCATCGTCTTCCACGACCAGGATGGTTTCCGAACCCTGAACCGACGGTAGGACAGGAAGCGACTCCCGGGTCTTCCCCTCGGGTTCTTGGGCAACCGCCGGCAGGAACACCTCGAAGGTCGTGCCTCTTCCCTCCTCACTGTCCATCCGGACATATCCGCCGCTTTGCTCGACGATCCCGTACACGCAAGAAAGGCCCAATCCCACCCCGTCCCCCACCTCCTTGGTGGTAAAAAACGGCTCGAACACCCGGTCCCGGATGCTCTCTTTGACTCCCGTGCCGGTATCCGTGACTCGAATCATCACGTAAGGGCCGGGCCGAGCGAGCAAGGGCCCGTGGGAATCCGTTCCGTTGAGGAAGACATTCCGGGTCTCGATGGTGAGCCTTCCGCCGACGGGCATGGCGTCTCGAGCGTTGAGGGCAAGGTCCATGAGGATTTGATCGATGCTGCCCGGATTGGTGGAAACCCGAAAGAGTTGGGGGTCGAGAATGGATATCAGCTCGATATCTTCGCCGATGATTCCCCGGAGGAGCTTCTCCATTTCGGACACCGCCAGGTTGACATCCACCACCTGGGGCTGCGGTGCCTGTTTTTTGCTAAACGTCACCAGTTGACGGACCAGGAGGGAAGCCCTGGCGGCGGCGTCCTTGATCTTGGCAATGTGGGCTCGGGCCTCGGTTTTGTCGTTCTCCAGGCTCAGAACGGCCAGGTCGGCAAAGCCCAAAACGATGCCCAGAATGTTGTTGAAATTGTGGGCAATTCCCCCCGCCAACCTGCCCACGGCTTCCATTTTGGCGGTCTGGCGCAACTGGGTTTCCAGGGCCGTCTTGTCCTTTTCGGCCCGCTTGCGGTCGGTGATGTCCTCGACGGCGTACATCATGCCGATGACGCTGCCCCCGGCATCGCGGATGGGCGAAGCGGAAAAGGCGGCATCCAGGAGCTCGCCCGGCTTCTTCCTTGCCTTCACTTCCATGCGGGAAAAGGTCCGACCCGCCAGGAGGCGTTTGCAGAGTTCCCCGAATGCTTCCTCTTTGCCTTCGGGCACGATGGGCAGGGGCCGGCCCGCAACTTCTTGGGCCGACCAGCCGAAGATCTGCTCGGCCGAGGCGTTCCAGGTCAGCACGTTCCCGCCGGGATCGGTGCTGATGAGCGCCACGGGGGAGCACTCGACGACGGCCCGTTGGAACTCCTCGCTGGCCAGCAGCCGGGCCGTTCGTTCCCGGATTATTCCTTCCAACTCGTCGTGGTGCTGCCGAAGCCTCGAAGACATGTGATTGAACGCGTCGGTCAACTCGATGAGCTCACGGCCGGCAGGCCGAGGGATTCGGCCGCCGGGTTCGTCCTTTCCGGACGAAATTCTCCGGGCTTGATCCCGCAGTCGGGCCAGGGGGGTGGCGATCAACCGTTCGACACTCCAGAACTGGATGACGGAAAGAACCGAAAGGAGCCCGACCAAGAGAAGGGATAGCCGGACGGCCGCATCCCGGGCCTGGGCGAAGGCTGCCGCCAACGGGATGCGAATGGAGATGGCCGAAACCACCTCACCCAGGCTGCGATGAAAGCTTCGTTCGGCCCCGTACTCCTTCACCAGACCTTCGGGGGCCCGGTCGGGAGTCGTGTGGCAACGAAGGCAGGCCTCCTCCATCACTTCCCCCCGGCGCAGCACCTGCAGGTAGGGCTTCCCATCGATTCTTCGCATGAGGCTCTCATACCGGAGGGCGGGGTCGAGGCCGGTCCTCCGAATGAAATCCCTCTCGATCTCGTCGGCCTCGTTTTCGGGACTGCGGGCGTTGACGGCGCATTCCCGGTAGTAATACGTGTCGTTTCCCAGTTGAGAGAAGTACTTCTGAATCTCGCGCACGGCATAGGTGGACGACATCCATACCGGGTCGAAGTATTCCCTGGGCTGGGAGGCGTCGGTAATGGGAAGCAAGCGGGGTTTGAGTTGGTGGGTGAAATAGCTGTGGATGGCCAGGTTTCGATCCAGCATCAACTGGGATTTGATTTCGGCCTCTCGAACGGCCTGCCGAAGGATTTGCTTGTGGACCAGGAAGATCGACAAGGAACCCACAACGAGAAAGCCGACCAGAGTCGCAACGCCTGCCCGGGTGCGGATCTTCCAGTGTCTCCATTTGGGTTGTATCTTCAAGCCCTCCCTCCTGCTCTTGTTGGCGCCGTTGCCGCTGTTGCCGCCGCGATACGGTCTTCACCGGAGCCGCCGGGGCATCTTGTCCAAACGGTCCGAAACTCCGAAAAGATCCTCCTCCCTAAGCAATTCTCTTGCCGCGCCTCGAAAACCCAAGCGGGAGGCCATCGCCCGACTGCGGAATTCGAAGGTGCCGAACGAAACCCCAGGACCGGGAACGCCTTTCACCCCAAGGAGGTTCCTCTTCGAGGAAACCTGCCGCGACCCGCTGACCGGGAAATCCCATTCATCTCATACGGCCTCCTCCCCCGCTTCCGGACGCCGCTCTCCCGGGCAGGTCGACCGGTACCCGGTGTACGGAATCCCGGAAACAAGACGATTCGGCACCCGATCGTGCAGGCGCGTTGGATGTACTCATCCCAAACGGAGGAGATTTCCCGCCCGTGGGAAAGAGTCTTCCGACGGAAGTACCGGGAGTCCCGCGCCGGTAGGGCAACATCGGGGTTTTTCCGAGGGATTCTTTCCCGGATCGTCCGCCGTCGCCGACATGAAACCGTCGGTCGGCGCCTCCCATCACGACGGGGAAACTTTCGAGCCGGATGTATCCAGCACTTCGCGCACTTTCTCGGCCAGGGCTTCCACCGAAAACGGCTTCTGGAGAAAATGGATTCCCTCGTCCAGGACCCCGTGGTGAGCGATGACGTTTGCGGTATAGCCGGACATGAAGATGCACTTTAGGCCCGGCCTCAAGAGGTTGAGTCGTTCGAAGAGGTCTTTTCCGTTCATTCCGGGCATGATCACGTCGGTGATCAGCAGGTGGATCGGATCCGAAAGGGTTTCCGCCACATGGATGGCGGCGGCGGGGTTAGGGGCCGTGAACACTTGGTACCCGTAGCGCTCGAGGATGGTCTTGGCCAACAACAAAATGGCTTCTTCGTCTTCCACCAGGAGGACCGTTTCGGTTCCTCGCAGGTCCCTCTTTTCCCCTGGTGAGGGAGGTTCCTCGGGGGCCTCGATGTCGCAGCGCGGCAGGTAAATCTTGAACGTCGTTCCCTGCCCCGGTTCGCTGTAAACGTTGATGAACCCGCTGTTCTGCCTGACGATGCCGTATACGGTCGCCAAGCCCAAGCCGGTCCCTTTCCCCAGTTCCTTGGTGGTGAAGAACGGCTCGAATAGATGTTCCAAGACCTCTTTCTCCATTCCGCAGCCGTTGTCGCTCACCGCCAACCGGACATACCGACCGGGGAAAAAACCTGCATGCTCCCGACAGTAAGCTTCGTCAAACGTGGCGTTTCCCGTTTCTATGGTCACTTTTCCGGCCCCGACAACGGCATCCCGGGCATTGACGCAAAGGTTGGCCAGGACCTGGTCGATCTGGGAGGGGTCCACCCTGACGGGCCACAGGTCCAAGCCGGGTTTCCAGACCAGGTCGATGTC
Organism: Syntrophobacteraceae bacterium; assembly: GCA_029974695.1. Classification (GTDB taxonomy): domain Bacteria; phylum Desulfobacterota; class Syntrophobacteria; order Syntrophobacterales; family Syntrophobacteraceae; genus JAGPLX01. Next base: position 5,969 of record JARKQW010000027.1, read on the forward strand.
CTCGCCCATGAGCCGTCGAAGCATTTTGAGCATTCCTCCAACGGTCTCATTCAGATCCAGTTTCCGGGGACTGACGGCCTGTTTTCTGGCAAAGGCCAGGAGCTGACGGGTCAGGTCCGCCGAACGATGGGCCGCCGTGAGAATTTCCTGGAGATTGTGGTGAATCGTTTGGGCCGGATCCACCTCATCCAGGGCCATTTCCGCATGGCCGAGGATAAGTCCCAGCATATTGTTGAAATCGTGGGCCACACCGCCTGCCAGCCGTCCCACGGACTCCATCTTTTGGGCCTGGAACAGTTGGTCCTGCAGTCGGACCTGATCCGTGATGTCATCGGATATCCCCAACAGGTACCGGGCTTTCCCCCGGGCATCCAAGACCGGGATCTTCTTGGTACGCAGGATGCGCTCCCCTCGATGCCGGGTTTGAATGGTTTCCTTGGGAATTTCGAGGAGTCGTCCGGTGGAAAGAACTTCCCGGTCCTTGGCCGTGAAAAAATCGGCCTCCTCCCGGGGGAAGAAATCATAGTCCGACTTGCCCAACAGCTCTTCCCTCGAATAGCCCAACAGCTCCTCGCCTGCCCGGTTGAACATTAAGAAGCGAAGATCCGCGGCATCCTTTATGAACACCATGGCCGGGATGTTTTCCACGATATTGCTCAAGAATTCCTCGCTGTTGCGCAGCTCTTCGGTGCGCTCCTCCACCCGCCCCTCCAACCACTCGTTCATCCGGCGGCTCTCGGCGAACCGGGCGGCCAAAGATTCCGCCATCTCTTTGAAATTGGCAACGAGGCGATTGGTTTCCAGGATGGCGCTTCGGGGCCAGGTGACCGTATCGCCCGA
>JARKQW010000041.1 GCA_029974695.1 Syntrophobacteraceae bacterium
TCATCGGCCATCCCTTCTTTCTGATTTCCTCCCTGGAAAAGATCGCCGTATGGAGCGGCCAGATTCGGGATCTGCCCAACTGGCACCACTACGGTATCGGGGAGAGGATTCGATGTCTGGTGGATTCCTATCGTAATCCCGGCCTCATCCGGGCTCATGATCGCAAGCTGTATCGCGCGGGAGCCGTTTATTTGGCGGCTATCCTTCTTCTTTCCGCCCTGGGCCTCTATTGGAAGGATTCGAAAACGGTCCGGCGCTGGGGGCTCGAGGTGCTCACACACCGCTTCGAACAGGAGATCAAGAGATCTCCGCACAACCCCATGCTCGCCGCTTCTTACGGCGGAGCCCTCTTGGAACTGGGGGAATACGGGAAAGCGGAAGAAGTCCTTCGGAGGGTTCTGGCGCTTCTCCCGGAAAACGCCACGGTCCTAAACAATCTGGCCTGGCTCTATGCGACCGCCCCTCCTCCGTACTTTCATCCCACGGCATCTCTCCGGCTCGCATCTCGTGCGGCGCAACTGGAGCACGAACCGCACATCCTGGATACCCTTGCCGAGGCGTACTTTGTGAACGGAGATTTCCAGAGTGCTCTGGAAACCATCGACAAGGCCCTGCAACTTCACCCGAAAAACCCGGATTATTTCCATCGTCAGAAAAAGAAGTTCGAGGATGCCCGGGATCAGGGCGAACGAAAGAGGGGCTGACCGTCGCCGGGAAGCGCCCGACAACCGGCTCACTTGCCGAAGGAACCGGTAACGGGTCCTGGAGGTGGGGAGAGTTTGGGCCTCGGGTTACCGGGACGGGTTTGTAAAGGGGACATGGCCGGCAGCGGGCCTCCCCTCCTGTCGGACCTGGACGGCCACCAGGCAGGTTGGAAGGCCCGCCTCGCAAATCAGGACTCTGGGAAAGAAACCTCCCGGGGTCCTTAGAGCTGGCTCAAGATCACCAGAACGTGCACCACTTCGCTCAACGGGGCGTTGAGGTTGGCCCGGTGGTTGGCAAGGAAGCCGTCGAGCTTCGAATCAAGGATGATCCACGGGTCCAACCCCTCTGCAATATGGAGCTCATGGAGCACTTCATCCATCATGTCGAGAGCGTACATGGTGGAAGCCAGCTGGCTTTGAAACCCCACCCGCACAACTCGCAGGATCTCGTAATAGACGTGAGCCACACCCTTGGCGTAATAGAAATAGTCGTCCGTCTTAAACCAGCTCACATCTCCCTTGATCAGGTTTTTGTTGACGTTGCCCAGCAGGTCCCGATAAGCCGCGAGGAGGGAGACGAGGTTGTCTTTCCGGTAGTAGAAGGAGCGCTTGCCGGTTTTCAGCTTGGTCACGAAGGCCCTGAGATGATCCACCGCATCCCCGTAGGAACTCTCGGCGGATGGAAACCAAAAGAGAGTGGCCTTGTTCATGAGCAGGTTCAGGGCCGCTTCCAGGTCGGGATCATAGGTGTCGGCGTCTCCCATCCGGGTGAGGCTGTCCTTGAGGCGCAGCGTGGTAAACCTCAAAGCCTCGAGAACCCCCAGTTGGAAGTTGTTGACATTGTCGGTGAACCTGCCGAAAAAGATGTCGTTGGGGCGCCATCCCAGCTTGCGCCCTTTGAGCTCGTGATCCATGAGCTGGATCATGGTCTCCACGAAGGTCACGCCGGGAATGGGAGAGATCTCGGGCAGCGCCGGTCCGTGACCTGCTCCATGGGCTGCTTCTCCGTGGGCGGCGGCGCCGGGGGCCGGAGCATGGGCTTCCGCTCCGACGGAGGGAACGGAGGGAACTCCGTGAGAAGGCACGGCGGCCTTCTCTCCATGAGCCGGCGGACTCACGGCCAGCTTCTGAACCGCGGCCGAAGCATGCGCATCCGGGGTCTCCGGCGCAGGGAGGGTCGCAACGGGCGCAGCCGCAGTCCCGGCACC
>JARKQW010000044.1 GCA_029974695.1 Syntrophobacteraceae bacterium
CCCGCCCGCCGTCGGGGCCGTTGCCCGCGGACCGGACGGGCAACGCGTTTCGAGATCTTCCGAGGGGTCGGGCCGTCAGCGAAGGGCCCCCTCCCAGTCTCCCTCTTTCCAATCCGCCGCCGAAGCCAGTTCGTAGAGGACCCGAGCCGCCTGCTCATCCCTCTGTTCGAAAGCCCGATCCCGAATATAACTGTACATTTCCAGGGTGCACTCGTCTCTGGCGGTCTTCTTCTGGAAAATGCAGTAGGAGAGGTAGGATTCGAAGTCGCTCACCGTGGTCTCGTTCCGGCAATGCTGGAAAAATTCCGCAAAATCCATGGGACCTCCTGATTCAAAATGGAATGGATGAGGAATCAAGAACCTTGATTGGCCCCACTATATCCCAAAGAAAGCCCTTGCGCAAAGAATCCCTTGGCCCCGGGGTTCGAGGGAGGATTCTCATGGCAGGGGGGCCCGGAAGTCTCTTCCGCGGATTTCGCGCCCCCACAGGGCCCACCGGGGGGCTCCAAGGCCCGCGGCCGGACGGGGCGGGGTTGGCCGGCCCGGGAAGCATCGGACTTTTTCCGCCCCCATGCAGGGAATCCCTCCTCCGGATCCGCAGGTTTTCGGCGAAATTATGGCGGGACCCTGTTTAGAAGCTTGACGGAGAGCCCCTTTTTTGCTTTTATGCAGGGCGAATCTTATGTGCCGGTCCGGTGGACCCCCCGCTCCGACCTCGAAGAAACGAGTCGGCCCGGCCCGGGCAGAGATTCGCGGGAGCCATTGCGAGATCCGGATGTCCTTGATGGGTTCGTGCCGAACTGAAGAGAGCACGCGCGCGTTGTTTGCAGCTTGCCATGGATCTGAACCGGCGATTCAGAGCAAGAGGACGATCAACTGCTCGACCCCTCCGCTTTTCCCTCTCCTGATGGATTCACCTCCCCTGAACGCTTCCCCCACAGCTCGATCCGGAGGAGCATTCCCCGGGAATGAGAAGCATTCGGCGGACGCAGAGACGTAGAAACGATTTCTTTGACCAGCTTCCATGCCCCACGCCGCCCGGCTCCCCGAGATCGCCTGCCATGATTGTGCAAGATGGACGAAAAGTGCACTCCCGCGGGGATTGTCCTTGAAGAGCGTTCCATGGGGTGATATGTTCAGCTGCAATGTGCATTGGCAGGATACCTTCCATCCGGAACTGGAGGGGATGGAAGAGCGAGTCGGTTCCTAAGTCCTCGAAATGAGCCACAATCACATGGGAATGGGTATGATGCAAAGCAAAACAGGTGAATCGCAACAAAGACAAGCTCCGGGTTCCAGGAAAGACCCGCCCGTCGGCGCCGTCATGGTGGTGGGCGGAGGAGTGGCCGGAATCCAGGCGGCCCTGGACTTGGCCAATACGGGCTTCTACGTCTACCTCGTGGAAAAATCCCCCGCCATCGGCGGGGTCATGGCCCAGTTGGACAAGACCTTTCCGACCAACGACTGTTCCATGTGCATCCTGTCTCCCAAATTGGTGGAGGCGGGCCGACACTTGAACATTCGGTTGATGACCCGGGCCGAAGTGCAGGAGTTGACCGGGGAAGTGGGCCGCTTCACCGCAACGGTGCGCGAGCGGGCCCGGTACATCGACATGGAAAAGTGCATCGCCTGCGGGGTGTGCGCCGAGAAATGTCCCAAAAAGGTGGAGGACGAGTTCAACGAAGGTTTGAGCCAACGCAAGGCCGCCTTTGTCAAGTACCCCCAGGCCGTCCCCCTCAAGTACTCCATCGACGAGGAAACCTGCATCTACTTTGCCAAGAAGGGCAAATGCAAGGCCTGTGAAAAATTCTGTCCCGCCGGGGCCGTGGATTTCGCCCAGGAGGACAAGATTCACCGCCTGGAAGTGGGGGCCGTCATCTTGGCACCGGGCTTCCGGACGTTTCGGCCGGAAGCCTACGACTACGGGTACGGGACCTATGCCAACGTGGTGACCGGCACGGAGTTCGAGCGGGTCCTCAGCGCATCGGGTCCCTTTGAAGGCCGCCTGGTGCGTCCGTCCGACGGCAAGGCCCCCAAAAAGATCGCCTGGCTCCAATGCGTCGGGTCACGGGACACCCAGAGGGGAGCCCACGGATATTGTTCCGGCGTCTGTTGCATGTATGCCATCAAAGAAGCCGTCATCGCCCGGGAGCACGCCCACGGAGATCTGGACACCGCCATCTTCTTCATGGACATGCGCACCCACGGTAAGGACTTCGAGAGGTATTACAACCGGGCCAGGGACCAGCATGGAGTCCGTTTTGTCCGATCCCGGGTGCACAGTATCGAACCCGGTCCCGGTTCCGACGATCTCGAGATCAATTATGCGACCGAAACAGGTACTGTCCAGAGCGAACAGTTCGACATGGTTGTGCTGTCCGT
>JARKQW010000055.1 GCA_029974695.1 Syntrophobacteraceae bacterium
GTGGTACAGGAGGGGGGAAGTCCGCGCATGTTTTCAATTTCGACGATACAAAGGCGGCAGCCACCGTAAGGCGGCATTTTGGGGTGGTAACAGAGGGTCGGGACCTGGATTCCGTTGTCCCGGAAGACTTCCAACACCGTCTGTCCCCTTTTCCCCTGGACCGTCTTCCCCTTGAAATCTTTCCCATTGACTGTCAGGGTAATGATGTCCTTATTCATGGATCCTCTCTCGCTGGTTGTGGGAATACGGGTATCCGTTCAAATCCTCGTGCCTGGGGGTCCGGGCGCGATCAGTCGATCGCGTGGAACCGGCAGGCCAGGATGCAGGACCGGCACTTCATGCATTTTTCGGTGTCGATGAATGCGGGTTGCTTCTTTTCCCAACGAATGGCCTCCACCGGACATGCCTTGAAGCAGCTGCCGCACTTGGTGCACTTTTCTTCATTGACCCGGAACTTGATCAGATGCCTGCAGACCCGGGCCGGGCACTCCTTCTTGAGGATGTGGGCTTCGTACTCGTCCCGGAAGTACCGGATGGTGGAAAGCACGGGATTGGGTGCCGTCTGTCCCAGCCCGCACAGAGAACCCGCTTTGACGTCCTGGGCCAGTTCCTGCAGGGCGTCCAGGTCTTCCATGGTGGCCCTGCCTTCGGAAATGGCCGTCAGGGTCTCGAGCATGTTCTTGGTACCGAGCCTGCAGGGCACGCACTTGCCGCAGGATTCCCTCTGGGTGAACCCCAGGAAAAACTTGGCCATGTCCACCATGCAGGTGGTTTCGTCCGTGACGATGAGGCCCCCCGATCCCATGATGGAGCCGATTTGGGTGAGGTTTTCGTAATCCATGGGGATGTCGAAATGCTCGGTGGGAATGCACCCTCCCGAGGGCCCTCCCGTTTGAGCGGCCTTGAACTTCCTCTTGTTGGGAATGCCGCCCCCGATTTCCTCGACGATCTCCCTCAAGGGGGTCCCCATGGGGATTTCCACCAGGCCGCTGTTGGTGATCTTTCCGGCCAGGCAGAACACCTTGGTCCCCTTGCTCTTCTCCGTCCCCACGCCGGCGAACCAGTCGCCTCCCTTGGTGAGGACCACCGGAAGATTGGCGAAGGTTTCCACGTTGTTGATGTTGGTGGGTTTCCCGAACAGGCCCTTGACGGCGGGAAAGGGAGGACGGGGCATGGGCATGCCGCGCTTGCCTTCGATGGAGGCCATGAGGGCGGTTTCCTCGCCGCACACGAAAGCGCCTGCACCCAGCTTGACCTTGATCTCGAAGTCAAAGCCGGACCCCAGAATGTTCTTGCCCAGGTATCCCCGGTCGGTGGCCTGCTTGATGGCGATGAGGACGCGCTCGTAGGCCAAAGGATACTCGGCCCGCACGTAGACGTAGGCCTTGGTGGCCCCGATGGCGTACCCGGCGATGAGCATTCCCTCGAGGAGACTGTGGGGATCGCCCTCGAGGACGGCCCGGTCCATGAAGGCCCCCGGGTCCCCTTCGTCGGCGTTGCAGATCAAATACTTCTGATCTCCGGGAGACCTGTTGCAGAATTCCCACTTCATGCCCGTGGGGAACCCTCCGCCTCCCCGGCCTCGAAGCCCGGATTTTTTCACCTCATTGATGACGTCCATCTGGGACATGCCGAAGACCTTTCGAATGGCTTCATAGCCGCCCACGGCGATGTAGTCGTCGATGTCCTCGGGATCGATAAACCCGCAGTTTCGAAGGACGATCCGGCGTTGAGGACCGAAAAACTTCATGTCCCTGTAGCTGAGAATGTTCGTTTTGGACTTGGAGTCGAAGAAGAGGAGGCGTTCTACCTTGCCGCCCTTCATGAGGTCCAGGTTGATGATGTCGGGAACGTCCTCGGGTTTGACCGTACAGTAGAAAGTGCCCTCGGGCTCGACCAATACCGTAGGCCCCATCTGGCACAGTCCGTGACACCCGGTGAATTTTACCGCGACGCTCTCAGCCAGGCCGGCCTCGCGCAAGCCGTCGAGCAATCCTCGGTAGATGGCCTTGGCTTTCTGAGACTCGCAGCCGGTCCCCCGACAAACGAGCAGCAGACGTTCCTTCCCCTCCGGGATCCTAATTGCTGTTGTTTCTGGCTGCATTCAGTATCTCCGTCACTTTTTCGGCTTTCATTCTGCCGTGGGTATCCTTGTTCACCACCATGGCCGGCGCCAGAGCACACGCCCCGATGCATGCCACCGTCTCGAGGGTGAAGACGCCGTCTTCCGTACTCTCTCCCGGGCGGACCCCCAGTTGGGACTGAACCTCCTCCAGGATGCGGGCGCCGCCCATGACATGGCATGCCGTTCCCAGACACACCATCACCGTGTTCAGACCGATGGGCCTGAACTTGAACTGGGCGTAAAAGGTTGCCACGCCGTAGACCTCCACGGGGTCAATGCGGCAGTGTCTCGCTGCAGCCTTCATCGTCTCCGCAGGCAGGTAGCCGTATATCCCCTGGATGTCCTGCAGGATCGGGATGAGGGCGTCTCGCTGGCGTGGATGATTGGAAAAGATTTCTTGCAGGTTCTTTTTCATCACTCAATTTTCCTCGATCGTTAGGGGTAAGGGATTCTGTGTGTCCTTTGTCCTCTCACTCCTTCGCGGGGCCGCAAGCGGCCGCCCCTCGAAGGCCCCGTGTGTGAATCGGACCCGGGCAAAGGCCTGGTCAGCCCGGGCCACACCATTGACGCATGAAGGCGGCCCATGGAACGGTTGCACGGTCAAAGGTCAAGACAGAGAGGGTGATGGCGGCCCGAAGGGAAGGAAGCCGGGAGGTGAGGAATTCCCCGGTATGTACAGGGCTCTCCCCCGTCATAGCGTTGTTCATCCCGCAACATCCTGATTCAAGCTAGTGCGAAACCCGACGCGCTAACAGCTGGAGGTTGAAATAACAGACCGGTTTCGACTTGACCTTACCGACGCAACTTTAGCTTCGCTTGCTCGCCTGCATGTTTCCCGCCCGGACGGTCATGAGCCTGGGAAGGCAACTTCCCCCGGGAGGCGGATCGGGTCAACGGCAGACTGGAACCCACCCTCGCGCCCCCGGAAGTCATGACGGCCGACGCGGATTATGGTGAACCACATAGGCAGGGGAACCGTGATTCAACGCGAAACCAGTTTAATTTAGCATATTGATACAGGTCAAGAAGAAGTTTGTTCTGTGGGAATCTTTTTTGATTTCTTTTAACCCGTCGCCTTGTACTTCGATGGACCCGCCCCGGCACGAAACCTGCCTTTAGTCCCCTAGGGAACGAACGGCGGCAAGGCCCCCCACTGCGGTCCTTATTTTTCGCGGATCCCGTCGGTTTTGCCCCCCGGGCGCGCCGTCCGTCGACTTTCCCGCCCCGCACCAAGAGGATTTCTCCCGGAAAATCGTCACATAACACTGGCCAAAACCCGGGGAGTTGAATATAAGGCAGGGGGATTTCCGGTTTCCGGAAGGCGTGAGCCCTCCCGGCGGCAGGGTCCCAACACCCGCATGCGCCGTTTCCAGGCGCCTATCGATTCAGAAAGAAGAGGATGTAGCGATGGCGGAAAACCTTCGCCCGGGAAGTGCGGACCGTTCTCCCCAAGACCCTTTGCGGCCCGTGATGGACCTGCTTCGAGGAGAAGCGGCCGAACTCGTCTGCAGCCGGTACGGCATTTCGCCCGGCGACCTGGAACAGCGCCTGAGGGCCTACCAGGAGTCCCGGAGACGGCTGGCCCTGGAAGACCACCTCACCCTGCAGCGGGTGGGACGCAACGCCCCTTGTCCCTGCGGGTCCGGGAAGAAGTTCAAGAAGTGCTGTCTTCCCCACCACGAAGAACTGCGGCGCACCCTGCCCCGGGACCGACTCAAAGAAATGGAGGACCGCTCCCGGCAACAGGAACAGCTGGACAAGGAAATCGAGAAAGGCTTCGATCACCTGCACGCCGGAAGCTTTCAAAAAGCCCGAAGGATGGCGGAGAAACTCATGGAGACCTTTCCCGAACACGACCGTCTCCACGATATCCTGGTTTTCTGCGACTTGGCCGGAGAACGCTACGAAGAAGCCTTTCTGAGGTGCCGACGCCGCTGGCAGGTTTCCCTCGAGGAGAAGGCGTTCTACCAGGAAAACGGGTTCCACAAGCGGGAGGGAGTGGAACGGAAACATCTCGTTCACTTCTATTCTCCGTCCACCTGGTTGGAAAAGTTCTGGCTCGCCCAAAGGGCCATGTCCTACGCCGAAACCTACCCGCGGGTGGAAGACGCCCGCCTGTCGGCCATGGTGGAACAACTGCGCACGGCCAACGACCTGCAGCGCTTTCCCCAAAGGGGAGAGGAAGGCTTCGAGGCCAGGAAGCAAGCCCTGGCCCCCATCCTCGGAGAACTGGAAATCGAAGGTCCCCGAACCCTTCCCTACCTTCTGCCCCTGACGTACAACTTCTCGTGGGCGGCCCTTTTTGTACCGGACCTGCTCAAGGCTTTCGGCACCGAAGACTGCATTCGGCTCCTGGGAGAACTCTCCATGTTCCGGTTTCCCTTCTTCGCCCAGCGATGCCTGCAGCACCTGGAGTCCTTCGGGGAGCGGGCCGTTGCTTCCATTGAAATCCTTTGGGAGGAAAACCCGGCCTTCGACGAGCTCAAAGTCGGTACCATCACGGTCCTGGGGAACCTTCAGGTGCCTTCGAGCTATGAGCTCCTCACACGGCTCATCGACCATGAGAATACGTACGTGGTGCGTTGGGCCCTGGAAGCCTTGAGCCGTCATGGACGCCCCGAGGCACAGCCATCCCTCGAGAGGGCCCGGCACCGGCTCGCCGCCGAGGACCGGATCCGTTCCCTGGTGAATGAATTGGCTGCCGGCCGGGAGAAGTAGCCGTCTTATTCCCTTGCCCTGCCGTTCTTCCGGCGGGAACGTCAAAATACCGCCTCGCCCCCGTCCGGACCCTTGCATCCCCGGCGTCGCGGGGGGGACCCCAAGGGGTTTTCCCTCCCGTCCGGTGTCCGCACCTCCCCATCGATCCTCCTGATGTACCGGTGCAAAGCAGAATGACTCCCTACCGGGATCGAGAATGGCGCGATCATTGCAATTTCCGTAACCGCAAGTCCGAAGACCCCGGACACCCAGGCAAGAAGGGGACCCGCCCGGGCAAACCGCTCCCAGCACCCTGAAACCCCGACGGCGGCTCCGGATGACAAGTACGTGCTTCGAGAAAGGAAATAACAACGATGAAATTCGGTCTCAAGAAGAAGATCCTGGTTCCCACCAGCATCTTGATCATCTCGATGATGGGCGCATCCACCGGGATCAACTATCTCTGGTCCTCCAAGTCCCTGAACGAAAACGCCGTGGAACAACTCTCGACCATCGCCAGGTCCAAGGCCGAGCTTTTCGATCTCTAGATCGGCGACATCAAGGCCCTGATGGAAACGTCGGCGTCGCGAGGCGTGTACCTGGCGGTTCTGAAGGCGGACGACAAGGAATCGAGAGAAACAGCAATCGGGAACTGACGGAGCAGGTGAGGATCTCCGGCGGGCTGTCCTATATCAACATCGCCAATGCCCAGGGGGAAGTCCGGGCCTCTTCCATCCCGGGATCCATCGGAAAGGTGAAGATCGGGGATCGGGAGTATTTCCGGAAGGCGATGAAGGGTGAGGTCAACGTTTCCAACGTCTATCTTGCCAGAACCACCGGCAAGCCCGCCTTTGCCGTGGCGGCACCCATCCGCGATGAGGGAGGAAAGATCGTCGGGATCCTTGCGGGGGTGCCCGACCTGGGAAAATTCAGTCAACAGTTCGTGGACCCCGTCAAGGTCCTACGTTCGGGCTACCTCGCCGTCACGGATTCCACGGGAGTGGTGATCGCCCACAAGGACGAGTCCCTCATTTTTAAAATGAACCTCAACGACCAGGATTTCGGCCGGGAGATGCTCAGACTCAAACGGGGACATCTCACCTATGAATTCCAAGGCCAGAAGAAAGTGGCGTTTCTCGAGCAGTGCGGCCAGGTGGACTGGATGATCAGCGTCGTGGCCCCCCACAAGGAAGTGGTGGAGGACGCTCACCGCATGGCGCTCATGAATGTGGCGATCCTTTTCTGCGGCCTGGGACTCGTGATCCTTGTGCTGTTTTTCATCGCTCATTCCATCACCCGTCCCATCAACCGCGTGGTGGAAGGACTGAGCGGGGGAGCGGAGCAAGTGGCCGCCGCGGCTTCCCACATCTCGGCGGCCAGTCAGCATTTGGCCGAGGGGGCTTCCGAGCAGGCGGCCTCCATCCAGGAGACTTCCTCCTCCCTGGAGCAGATGTCTTCCATGACCCGGCAGAACGCCCACAACGCCGATCTCGCCCGTTCCGCTACGGCCGAGGCCTTCCGGGTGATCCAAGAGGCCCACGGTTCCATGGACGAACTGCGCAAGTCCATGGGAGAGATTTCCGTCGCCAGCGAGGAAACCCAGAAGATCGTCAAGACCATTGACGAAATCGCATTTCAGACCAATCTCCTTGCCCTCAACGCCGCGGTGGAAGCTGCCCGGGCAGGGGAGGCGGGTGCCGGATTCGCCGTTGTGGCGGACGAGGTCCGGAACCTGGCCCTGCGGGCCGCCGATGCCGCCAAGAACACGGACGCCCTCATCGAGGACACGGTGAGAAAGGTCAAAGACGGGACCCACATTGCCGCCAAGGCCCGGGATGTCTTCGACAAGGTGGCGTCGTCCTCGGGCAAGGTCGGGGAGTTGGTGGGGGAAATTGCAGCCGCATCCCGTGAGCAGGCCCAGGGGATCGACCAGTTCAACAAAGCCGTTGCCGAAATGGACAAGGTCGTGCAGCAAAATGCCGCCGATGCCGAGGACTCCGCTTCGTCCTCGGAGGAGATGAACGCCCAGGCGGAACAGTTGCGAGCCTTCGTTCAAGATCTGGCCGTCATTGTGGAAGGAGAGGTTGACGGGAGCCGGAAGAAGAAGCCAAGGACACCGGATGGCGCAGGCGATCGGCCGGGTGGACTCATGTCCATCGTCCGAGCCTTCTTGCGCCCCGAGGCCAAAGCTTCCCTCCCCGGCGATACGACCCGCGGCGAGGAACAAACCAAGAACCCAATGCTCCTCCTCCGCCAGGAACCGTCTCCTCGCGACCGGGAGACGAGAGACTTCTAGCAAAGACCCGCACGACCAGTGCCCGTCGAAAACCGGGAGGGCGGATCTTTCCCCGCCCTCTCCCTCTTTCGCCCCATCCCTTCTCGAATCCCGCCCGGCCGCTCCCCGTCTTGGTTTGAAAATATTGAACAATATTTTATATCAGTTAAAATTTTGTTGACTTGGTCTTTTTCCTTCATTATGGTCATGTCCGGGTAAAAGTCGTCGTTCATACCTGTTAAGTGGATTTCAAGCGTTGTTTCTTGCAAACCGGGTTTATGGAGTTCCTTCCTTTTTGAGCAACCAAAAACGAGGCGGTCTGCATGTGCGGGCGAAGTGGGTATTTCTCTAGCTAGTTGAGATACCTAACAAAAAGGCGAAAACGAACACGGGAATCGGCACCACGGAGGAAACTGCTATGGCCGAGACGAGTCCAAAGAAAAAGGATGCAGCGGAGCATCCCATGGGGGACCCGAGATTCAAGGGAATTGATCGGGTGTTGAAACGTCAGCAGTATCAACAGGATGCGCTCATCGAGGTCCTCACGGCGGCCCAGGAGGCCTTCGGCTATCTCACCGAGGACGCCATGGCCTACGTGGCACGGCAACTGAGACTTCCCTTCAGCTGGGTATACGGCGTGGCCACCTTCTACCATTTCTTTTCCCTCAAGCCCCAGGGGGAGCATTCCTGCATCGTCTGCCTGGGTACCGCCTGTTACGTCGGCAAGGCTGCGGACATTGTGGAGGCCCTGGAGGGCGGTTTTGCGGTGAAGGCGGGCCAGACCACCGAGGACGGCAAGCTCACCCTCACCACCACTCGGTGCCTAGGCTGCTGCGGATTGGCGCCGGTGGTCGTTCTGGACAATGCGGTTCTGGGCAAGGAGACGCCGGAGACCACGGTGGAAAAGGTGCGTTCCGTGGTGGCGGGGGGCAACGGCGGTGGGGCCTGATCTTGGTTGCCCATTGCAGGGGAACCCGTTCCAGGAGGCAACCGCGTCGGGCTCTTACGCAAGCTCCGGGGCACTCCCCGACACGAGGACGAGAGCAGGCCTGCGCAAGGTTCACGGGCGAATCGACTGGACAACGTCAGAATCTGAGGAGAATACAGCGTTATGAACCGAGAAGAACTCAAGGTAACGGCCCAGGTGGAACTGGACCATCAAGCGAGATTTCGCTGTCGAATTCTCTGCTGCATGAGCACTCCATGCATTTCCTCCGGCGCCGAGTCGGTCCTGGCGGCCTTGACACGTTCCATCGAGGCCGGCCAGATGCAGACGGAGGTGGAATCGGTGGCCACGGGATGCATGGGACCCTGCAGCCGGGGACCTCTGGTCACAGTCAAGACGGAAGGAAAACCGGATGTCATCTACGAGAACGTGACGCCGGACATGGTGGATTCCATCCTGGCCCGGCACGTTCAGGGAAAGACCGCTCCCGAGCTGGACGATAAGGTTCTGCCCAACGACATTCCGTTTTTTGCCAAACAGGAAAAGATTGTTCTGTCCGCCAGCGGGTTGGTGGATCCGGAACGTCTGGAGAGCTATATCGCCAGGGACGGTTATTCGGCCCTGGGTCATGCCCTGCGGGAGATGACCCCGGAGGAGGTCTGCGAGGCCATTGCCGGGAGCGGGCTGCGTGGGCGCGGAGGCGCCGGGTATCCCACCGGGTTGAAGTGGCACATGGTACGCAAGGCGCCGGGGGAACGAAAATACGTGGTGGCCAACGGAGACGAAGGAGACCCGGGCGCCTACATGGACCGCACCCTGATGGAGTCGGATCCCCATCGGGTCCTCGAGGGCATGGCCATTGCCGGGTACGCCGTGGGAGCCGAACAGGGGTACATTTATGTTCGCGGAGAGTATCCCCTGGCTGCCAAACGCCTGGAGAAGGCCATCCGGCAGG
>JARKQW010000077.1 GCA_029974695.1 Syntrophobacteraceae bacterium
AGACCATGCGCATGGGGGAAGCCCGGGGGAGGGTCGATCCCGGGGCGCTGCTTCGAGTGGCCCGGCACGAGGCCGGGCATTGTCTCATCGGATGGCTCCGGGGAGAAAAGCCCGTCCAGGTGACCATCGTGGCACGAGGCCGTGCCGGGGGCTACGTCGAGCGGGAAGCCGACGAAGACCGCACGGCATATACCCGACGGGAGATCGAAGGGATCATTCGGCAATGCATGGGAGGCCGGGCCGCAGAGATTCTCTACTACGGCGAGGAAGACGGGCTCAGCTCGGGGGTTTCGGCAGACCTCGAGCAGGCCACGGCGTGGGCGCAAAAGATGGTGACGAGCTACGGCATGGGAGATGAGATCGGTCCCGTGGCCGTCGGGCTGGGAAGGATCGAGGACGGTCCCATGGCCGTCCGGGTGGCCCAGGAGGCCAAGAAGATCATTGGGGGGCAGCTGGATCGGGCCATCGAGGAGCTCACCCGGCACAAGACCCGCCTGGATACCCTGGTGGAAGGACTCCTGGACCGAAACCGCCTCACCCGCTCCGAGCTCGAGGCTCTTTTGGGCGAAGGGCCCGAGGGGACGGGCGGGCAAGGCGGGCAAGGCGGGAGGCTCGGAAGCGGTGTGGAGTGGGTAGAGCGAAGCGAAGCCCACTGAGGGTGTAAAACTGCTCTTTACCCACATCTGGGATCAGGGGGGGATGGATCGCCGCCTCGGGGCGAACCCGGAGGGTTCGCAACCATTCGCCGGGGGTCGAGGCCCCAAGACCCATACCCCCGGAACAGCTCCCAAGAGGAAATCGACCCATGGGGACGCGTCCCGTGAACAAGAGTGGGATTGCGCCCCCCATGCCCGGTAGGGGCTGCCGGTCGCCCCTGCACCCTCTGCACGCACGTCAAAAGCCATACGGAGACCTGACCCCTATGTTCAGTTTCGGATGCGGAACGGAAAACCCCAAAGGGCTCCACATGTCCTTTTTCCGGGTGGGGGACCAGCTCGAGTCGGACATCGTTCTGGACGAGCACTGCGTAGGGTGGGAAAACATCGCCCATGGGGGGATCGTCTCGACCATCCTGGATGAGACCATGGGTTGGGCGGTGATTGCCTTCAAGCGGGTTTTCTTTGTCACCCGGGTCATAGAGGTGCGCTACCACCGCCCGACCCCTATTCGAGTCCCTCTCAAGGCCGTGGCCCGCATCCACCCGAAACCGGCCCTTCGAGGCTGCCGGGTCCGGGGAATCCTCTACGACCGTCACGGGACCAGACTCGCTTCGGCCCAGGCGGAAATGGCCTACCTTTCCGAAAAGATGCAGGCCCTTCTTCCCGAATCCTACCGCCGGGAAATGGTCCGCGTCTTCCGGGAAATCGAGCAACTGCCGCCTTGATTCGGACGGGTTTTACAACCCAGGGTCCGGCCCGCGCATCCGGGGTCGGTCCGCCTCGTCCTCCTCCTCGACCTGAACCTGGTCCAGGATTCTTCGCACCATCCGGGCGAGGTCGGCCAAATCCAGCGGCTTTGTGGCCACTTCCAAGATACCCGCCTCCCTGGCCTTTTCCAGGAGGTCCGCCGCCCGGCCTCCGGTGCTGAGAACAATGGGGATGTCGGGCCGGATGCCTTTGATCTCCCGGGCCAGGTCGAAGCCCGTCATGTGGGGCATGGTGCAGTCGGTCACCACCAGGTCGAAATGGTCCGGCCGGGATTGAAAGGCCTCCAGGGCTTCCCGGCCGTTGCCCGCGGCCACCACCCCGTAGCCCAGCTTTTCGAAAAGCCGCTTTTTTCCCAACAACAGGGCTTCTTCATCATCCACCAGGAGAATTCGCTCGTTTCCTCCGGGCATGTCGGCGTCCTCTTCGAGGCTTTCCCGGAAATCTCCCTCGATCACCGGGATCAGGACATCGAAGGTGCTGCCTTTCCCCAGTTCACTCCGGACCCGGACGGCCCCGCCGTGTTTCTTGACGATGCCGTGGACCACCGCCAGGCCCAGGCCCGTTCCTTCTCCGGGTTCCTTGGTGGTGAAATAGGGATCGAAAATCTGCTGGAGGGTGTCCGGATGCATCCCGTGGCCGGTGTCGCTCACCGTGAGCTGCAGGTATTGTCCCGGCTTCAGATCCGGCCACGAGAGGATTTCCTCGGCGCCGAGCCGGACCTTGGTCAGGCCGATCTCGAGCACCCCGCCGTGCTCCCGCATGGCATGAGCGGCATTGGTGCAAAGATTCATGAGGACCTGGTGGATCTGAGTCGGATCGATGAGGGCCGCATCTTCCCTGCTCGCAATCTTTTGCCGGATTTCAATGGTGGACGGCAGGGAAGCCCGGAGCAACTGGATGGCCTCCTTGATGATGGAACCGACAATGAGCGGGTGCTTTTTCTCTTCCTCCGTTTGCCTGCTGAAGGCCAGGATCTGCTTCACCAGTTCCTTGGCTCGAAGGCTCGATTGAACCACCTGCTGCAGGTCCGCATGGGCCGGGTTCGATTCGGGAATCTCCCGCAACACCATTTGGGTGTAGATGAGAATGGCGGCCAGGATGTTGTTGAAGTCGTGGGCGATTCCCCCGGCCAGGGTCCCGATGGCTTCCATTTTCTGGGCCTGGCGCAAATGGTTTTCCAGGTGTAGACGTTCGGTGGTGTCGAAGATCACCCCCTCGACGTGCAGGAATTCTCCCCCTTCGTCGTAGATGGGCCTGCCGTGCTCGAAGCAGTGCTTCGTGGATCCGTTCTTATGCCTCAAACGGTAGGAAACCTCGAAGGGTTTTCGCTCCTTGAGGGCATTTCCCACGGCGGCCGCGACCCGTTGCCGATCCTCCTCGAGAATCAGCGGTTCCATGCCAAAGATGCCCCGGGAGGCCAGTTCCCCGGACGTATACCCGGTAATGGACTCGAGCATTTCGTTGAAGAACAGCATCCCTTGCCCACCGGGAAAAGATCGATACACAATCCCCGGAAGGTTTTCCGCCAGGGCCTTGTAGGACGCCACGCTTTCCCCGAGGGCCTCTTCCATCCGTTTGCGCTGGGTGATGTCCTGGGCGGAGCCGAGGATCTGCGTCACCGCTCCTTCGGGACTTCGCGCAAAAACCACCTCGTGGCTGGTGAGCCAGCGCCATTCGCCGCTTGCATGCCGGGCTCGGAATTCCATCCCCCTCACATCTCCCTCGCCTGCTTTGGACAAAGCCTCACGATGGGCTTCGATCACGGGCAGGTCGTCGGGATGGAAGGGGCTCTGGGAAGAAAACCACCCCAACGTCTGGACCTCTTCCGGCCCGTACCCGAAAAAGGCCCGGGTTTCCCGGTTCATGTAGATGTTTCGTTTCTCGGCCAGGTCGTAGATGTAGAGCAGGTTTGGGGTGGTCTCGATGACCCGGCGCACGAAATGCTCGCTCTTCTGCAGTGCTTCCTCGGCCCGCTTGTAGGCCGACCGGTCTCGAAAGGTGACCACGGCCCCGACCACCCGGCCGTCTTCCAGGATGGGGGTGCTCGAATAGGCCGCCGGAAAACTCGTTCCGTCTTTTCTCCAAAGCATTTGGTCCCGCACCCGGCCGCTCACGCCCTTGTGAAGGCACAGCCATACGGGACACTCGGTAAGGGGCTGAAGGGTCCCGTCGTGGGAGACGCGGTGGATCGTCCGGTGCAAGTCCCGGCCGATCAACTCCTCCTCGTCGTAGCCCAGGATTTCCCGGGCTGCCGGGTTGGCGAAGGTGATGGTCCCGTTTTCGTCCAGACCGATGATCCCTTCCCCGGCAGCATTTAGGATGAGTTGATTCTGCCGATAGAGCCGGATGAGTTCTTGGGCCGATTTCTTTCTTTGCATGTTCCTCTGTTCCAGCAGGGCCGCCATGTTGTCGAAGGATTGGGCCAGTTTGCCCAGTTCGTCCGGGGTGTGAGGCAGACCCGTCCGTGCGTCCATCCGCCCGCTGCCGAATTCCTGGGTGGCGGCCACCAAGTGGTTCAGGGGCCTGATCAAGACGAGATTTCCCAGAAACCAGGCCAGGCACGCCGCGACGACCGCCGCGGTGAACAGGAACAGCAGACTGTTCAGCATGGCAATGTTGGCTTTCTGGAGAATCTTGTCCTTGGGAATGCCCACGGCAATGAGCAGGTAGGGAGGGGCATCCTCCGTGAGGCGCAATCGTTTGAAGGCAAAAAGCTGGTAGATTCCGTCGTCGGAATTCCTCTCGTAGGTGCCTTCGTCCCGATCCCCGATCTCATCGAACCCGATGGTGGGAGGCCGGCCCAAGGGGGCTGCATCGCTCTCCGGATAACGATACAGGCGAACCCCTCGATGGTCCAGGATCAGGACGGAAGAGTCCGGCGGGAGACTGGCCTTTCGAATCAGGGCATCGTATTCGGAAAGCCGGAAGGCGGCGGTGACGACGGCGATGAGCCGCTCATTTTCATCTAGGACCGGATAGGCGTAATGAAGGGACGGGACACGGGTGATCTTACCGATCACGTATTCTCCCACCGAAAAATCCCGGGTCTCAAGGGCATCCCTTACGTGCTTCTGCCCTGCTATGTTGACGGTACCCGACTCGAACGCCCGGTTGTTGGCAAACATGGTCCCGTCCGGAGTCGAGGCTCCCACGGCATAGTAGAGGGGGTTGTGTTCGATCAGTTCGCGAAACAGCTTGCTGCAGGCCTCGGCGTCCAGGTTTCGAACCTGGGGCAATCGCGCCAGGGTGCTCAGCATCTGCTTTGTCCCCATGGCGATCTTTTCCTGCTGGGCGGCCAGGGTGTCCACCAACAGCGTGGCGTCCCGTTTTGCGGCCTGCAGGTCTTTTTTCCGATTCTCCAGCCCGTCGTGAATAATCACCCCGGCACCAGGCAGAAAAACGGCGACGATCAAGAGAAGCAATTTGGTGCGTATGGACCAGGACGTCAGAATCTTCTCAAACCGCATGGCGGCCTCCCGTTGGGAAAACATGGTTGGTCACCCCGGGTCTTCCGGAAGGCATCCGGAATTCGAGGCGGTTCCGGGAAATCCGGGCCCTCCCCGGCCTTCCATGGCGGACGCAAACTCACGGGTTCGCAAGGATGACCTCTTTTTCCAGGAAACTCAGGGCGTTAGTCCTCGCCCGGCGAAAACGAGAAAGAGAGCACAGCGATGTGTCGCCAATAGGAAAGGGCAATGGAACGCAGCAGGAATGGCTCGATTGGAACTCCCGACTCTACGAGAAGCTGCACTGCGCCAAATACTTTACACCAATTCTCCCCGAATCACAACCTTCCTTTGGGGTGGGGCGTGGATCGGCATGTGGGGTGGCGGACACGCTCCCCGACCCCGATATTGCGGCCCCCACGCCCTCGACAGGCCCACACAACCGGGACGGTTTCGTGGAGGGAGTGGTCAAATCCGGGGGCATCTGATAAAGTGGCGTCCTGTCCGCTGCGGTGAGGGGAGCGAATCCGGGTCCCGGCGAGCCATCCTCTCCCGGCTCCTCGCTCCCCCCATCACGGACTTGGGACAGCCGGGGGGAACCCGGGCGCGGCAGGTGCTCTTAAGGTCGGCTTGAGGCGGCGGGAAAAAGCCGGGAATTTTCAAGAGAATCCTTCCGGCAACCGATCTACTTCTATGAAAACCGCGGGCCTCCCACCTTGACCCCGTGTCCCGACGTACTTTCTCCCGTGCCCCCGTGGTCGTTTTATCCATGGCGGTTCGCAGGCACGACGGACGCGAACGGCTGAGACTCCAATAGCCTTGATCCGCTGCAAGAGAATGCCCATGATCACTCGAGACCGCACAACGTCCGCCATCCCCACCCTGGCCAAGCCGCTACGCTGGATTCTTCTTCTCGCTCTTATCTCCATCGGGACCTATCTTCTATTCTATGAAAACTCGACCACCGATATCAAGGAACGGGTCGAATCCCACCGCAGACAAAACTTCTACCAG
>JARKQW010000099.1 GCA_029974695.1 Syntrophobacteraceae bacterium
CCTGCCGCCCCTGGCCAAGCCGGGGAGGTACTTCTTCTTCTGGGCCTCGTTTCCGAATCGCACGATGGGGTCGATTCCCAAGGCCAAAACCTGGAGCATCATTCCCGTGGCAACGGAAATCCGGCTGATCTCTTCGAGGGCGATCATTCGGGCCACGAACCCGAGTCCCAAACCGCCGTATTGTTCGGGGATGGTGATGGCCATCATTTCCGCTTCGCCCAAGGCCTTGACCAGGTCCGGGGGGACCTTGCCGGTCTTTTCCATTTCCGGCACGAAGGGAGCCACACGGGTCTCGGCAAATTCCCGGGCCGCCTTGCGGAACATGTCCTGTTCTTCGGTGAAGGTGAAATCGATCATCGGACTCTCCTCCTCATGGTTGGGGTGGAATTTCCTGAGCCTTCCCTACCGACCCGTCGGTCTGCAATTCGCGAAAATTTCTCGTTCCGGGGACGATCCTCTAACGAAGGAGTCCCTTGAGGTAATTGAGGATGGCCGTAATGGTTCGGTTCAACCGGACCCGAGATTTCTCCTGCCCGAAGGCGACGGCCGCACCCATAATGCTTGCGAAGACGACCTCCCCCACATCGTTCACATAGACGCCTTCCTTGAGTTCCCCCATTCGTTTGGATTCTTCCAGGAGTCGTAGGATCATCCCTCGGAGGCCGGTAAAACCCCGTTCGAGTTCCACGGCCAGAGCGGGGTCCTGGTCGTCCAGGTCCACGGACAGATTGATGAAAAAGCATCCGCCGGGAAAGCTCTCGGCATCCAGGAGATAGTTGTCCCGGTAATTCTCGACCAGGCGGATGAGTTTCCCCATGGGGCTGTCGATGCGGTCCAACCCCACCAGGTTCTTCTCACGCCAGACGGTCCTGGCATGGTCGAGAACCGCCCGGAAGAGTTCTTCCTTGCTCTTGAAATGATTGTAAAGGCCGCCTTTGGATGCCCCCGAGGCCGCCATGACGTCCTGGATGGAGGTGCTCATGTAGCCCTTGAGGGAAAAGAGCCTGCAGGCTTCGAGGATGATTTTTTCTTTGAGATTCATGCTTTTTTTGGGCAGTGCCCCCGAAAGAGTCGGACCGGTCGGTCCTATTTTTAGCGGAAGGCAGCGGGTCCCGTCAAGGGGAAAGGCGATCCCCGGGCTCCTCTCATGGATGTAAGGAGACTTGCCCGGGACCCATGCTTGGTCTTTACATTCCGAGTGATTTATTCCCCATGGCCCATAACGCTCCTGCCGACCCGGAGGCGGGGATCGTCGGGAATCAGTCAACCGATTTTTCATCGAGAGGGGAAAACCGGATGGATTACAGGTCGATCGTCACCACGTGTCCCTATTGCGCCTGCGGATGCGGTCTCGTGCTGGAAGTCCTGGACGGCCGGATCGTGTGCACCCTGCCATCCAAAACCAGCCCGACCAATCAGGGGAAACTGTGCATCAAGGGATGGAACGTCCACGAATTCGTGTAACACCCCGACAGGCTCGGGAAACCCCTCCTGAGAAAGGGGAACGTCCAGGCGGAATGCGGCTGGGAGAAGGCCATGGAGCATGCTGCAGGGGAGCTTTGCAGGATTCGAGACGCCTACGGTCCCGAAAGCATCGGCTGCTTGACCTCCGCCCGATGCACCAACGAGGAAAACTACCTGTTCCAGAAGTTCGTCCGCACCGCCATCGGAACCAACAACGTGGATCACCGCGCCCGCCTCCGACACGGTCCCGCGGTGGCAGGTCTTGCCCTCGCCTTCGGCAGCGGCGCCACGACCAACTCCTTCGAGGAACTGGAAGAAGCCGACTGCATCTTTGCCATTGGTTCCAACACCACCGCGGCCCATCCCATCGCCTCCACGAGGCTCATGCGGTGCAAGGCCAACGGGGGAAAGCTCATCGTGGTGGATCCCCGGAAAACCCACATCTCCCGAATTGCCGACATCCACGTTCAACACCGCCTGGGAAGGGACGTGGCCCTTTTAAACGGGATGATGCACGTCATCCTCAAGAACGGCTGGCATAACCAGGCCTTCCTGGATGAACGCACGGAAAACGTGGAGGCTTTTCTGAAGAGGATCGAAGAATATCCTCCCGAGCGGGTGTCGGATATCACGGGGGTGGATGTGTCCACCATCGTCGAGGTGGCGGGTCTCTATGCCCGGTCCAAGGCCGGCGCCGTCGTCTATTGTCTGGGGATCACCCAACACTGGACGGCGGTGGACAACGTCAAGGGTCTGGCGAACCTTGCCATGCTGTGCGGGCAGATCGGGAGGCCGTCCACCGGGGTCAATCCCTTCCGGGGTCAGAACAATGTCCAGGGAGCTTGCGACATGGGGGGACTGCCCAATGTATTTCCGGGATACCAGCCCGTAACGGTTCCGGACAATCGGAAGAAATTCGAGGCCGCGTGGCATGCCAAGCTTCCCTCCCAGGTGGGGCTCACCATCCTGGAGGTGATACAGGGCTGCGTGGATGGAACGATCCAGGCGATGGTCATCCTGGGAGAGAACCCCGTGGTGAGCGATCCGGATTCCCACGGAAGTCCCCAACGAAGAGTTCCCTTTCTGGATGACCACGGGGACGGAATATTCCCATTATCTCACGGGGACCATGACCCGGAGACGTGCGCACCTGGAAAAGGAAATGCCCGAGTTGATCACGGACCTTCATCCCGAGGACGGCAGGGGGTTGGACATCGCAACCGGGGACTATGTGCGGGTGACCAGTCGCCGAGGTTCTCTCTTGTCCAGGGTTCGCATCACCGAACGGGTCCAGGAAAGCATGGTGTTCATGCCCCTCCACTTCGAGGAAGCTGCCGCCAACCTGCTCACCAGCCCGGCCATGGACCCCATCAGCAAGACCCCCGAGTACAAGGTTTGCGCCATCCGGTTGGAAAAGGTCGCAGCGGGGAGCTGAGAGGCTTTCTTCCCCCCTCCTTGACTGGACGGCCCGCACGCCCTCGGGGTGCGTATGCCCATTGTCCGTCCCCCTTCCCGGGTTCCAGTCCCAAGGGGTCCTCTTCCCACGAGGAGGACTCCTTCGAACCTGCAGCCGTCATTGGTGTCCTCCCTTTTCCTTGGGAAGGCCATCCTTTCACATGATTTCCCCGTCCCGTTGGTCCGGGACGTATTCTGTCGGGCATTTGTGTAAACCTGTACAGTCTCGAGTCCTGGAAGGGAAAGCGGAAGGGGCTTCTGCGGGGTCCCCCTTGGAGCGGACGGACGGGGCCCGGGCCAAACCGGGAGGAAGTCGGGGCCTGGGTGCCTCGTTCGAGAGACCGCCTCGCCGGGGATCTGCCCGGTGCCGCGGATCCCAAGTCAAGATGCTTGACGGATACGGCACAGGTTGTGCAAAGTAGCCGGGCGCGAACTCCCCGGCCCTAAGTTGAACCGTCCACACCATAACGGCCTAACAGGGAATCCCATGATCGAGGCAGCACCCAAGAAGGGAAGGATCCTTTCCCTCTCCCTTGCTCATCTGATGAACGACTGGTACATGAACTACATTCAGACCCTTCTGCCCTTTCTGATCGCAGGGGGCATGGCGGTCAGCAAAGGGGCTTTTCTGGTTTCGGCTTTCACCATCACCTCTTCTCTTCTCCAGCCGGTCGCCGGCTACCTGGTCGATCAGAGGAACCAGAGGTGGCTGGTCTACGTGGGCACCCTCTGGATGGGGGTCCTCCTGAGCCTGGTCGGTGTTTTGAGCAGCTATCCCCTCATGGTCTTCCTCGTGACCTTGGCGGGGCTGGGGACGGCGGCCTTTCATCCTCAGGCCTCAGCCATGGTGACGGCGGTGAGCGGTCGGAAGAAGGGCTTCTTCCAGGCGGTCTTCATCACCTTCGGCAATATCGGGTGGGCGCTGACGCCCCTCGTTGTGGTCCCGTTCACCCAGGAGTACGGCATGGAGTCCACCCCGTACTTTGCCCTGCCCGGCGTCCTGGTGGCTCTGCTGCTCTGGGGCACGGCGCCCCGGCTTTCGGCCGGGAGCCGGAGACCTTCTCCGCCGCCCCTGTGGGATACGCTGCGACGCGCCGGGTGGGAGCTCGTCAAGGTCGTGTCGGTGGTGGCCCTGCGTTCCCTGTCCTATTTCAGCCTGGTCGCGTTCCTGCCGCTCTACCTCCAGCACAGGGACGTGTCGCTCGTGCACGGAGGTCGGCTCCTTTTCCTCATGCTCTTTATGGGAGCCATGGGGGGGCTTGGGGGCGGATTCCTGTCGGACCGATTCGGAAGAAAACCCGTCATCGTGGGTTCCCTGGTTCTCTCGACCCCCCTGTTTTTTCTTTTCCTCCGGACGGACGGACCGGTGAGTTGGCTGTTCCTGGCCCTCGGAGGTGCGGCTCTCCTGGCCTCTTTCTCGGTGACCGTGGTGGTAGCCCAGGAGATCATCTCCAGGAACGCCGCCATGGCGGCGGGGCTCATGCTGGGGTTTGGAATCGGAATCGGCGGACTGGGAGTCGGTCTCATGGGCCTGCTGGTGGAACGGATCGGCATCGACAAGGCTATCGGACTGCTCATCTCCCTACCCCTGGCGGCGGGACTCCTGGGCCTTAGTCTGGGGAAGAGAAAAGGGGTCGAGGAATGATCCCGAGGGGCCGACACGGTTGCCTTGAAGTCCGCCGGGTGAACCCCATGAAGCGGCAGCCCACCGCCAACCGGGGATACGGCGGGGCTCTCTTCCCAGAGAAGCGGGGGTTCGGAGAATGTCGTGAAGTCCGGATTCGCACCCGGGCTGAAACGACGCCGTGAGACGATTCAAGGGCGCTGCCTCCAGGGGTGAAGGGGTTCTTGGGAGGCTTCCGGGCTCATTCCGCCTGCCTTTTCGTGCCGAATCGCACTTGAAGGTGGCAAAATATACATACATGCTTTAAAAAGGTATCTCGTCGTAAGGGATCTTTTGCTGCAGGTATTCGGATAGGGAGTGTGGCAAGATGGCCTTCAGCTTGTTTCCCAGGTCAGCCAAGTTTTTTGATCTTTTCATCAGGCAAAGTCAAAAACTGGTCCAAGCCGCCACCATCTTGAACGATATCTTCCAAAACTACTCGAACGTGGAAGAGAAGTGTGCTCAGATCCACATCCTGGAAGAAGAGGCAGACCTCATCTCCCGTGAAATCGCCCGGCAGCTTTCTCTCACCTTCATCACCCCCATCGACCGGGAAGACATTCATCACATCAACATCGCTCAGGAAGAAATTCAAAACCTCATCGATGCCATATCCACAAGAATCGGGTTGTATGGTTTTTCCAACATTCGAACGACGGCAAAAAACCTGATTTCTACGATCATGTTGATGATCAACGAAACGGACAAAATGGTCCTCGATTTGAGCCGGAAGAGGAATGTCGAGGATAAGTACAACTATGTCAAGCAGTTGAAGAATGACTGCGAGACCTTGTTGTCCATGGCCCTGGCCGAGATGTATGATTCCCGGCTTTCTATTCCCGAAGAATGCATCGATGTCATCGATATGATCAAGTGGACCCAGATCTATGACAGAATCGAAGAATGCGTGTATCGAACCGGCCGGCTCGCCAATATCATAGAGGGGATTACGCTCAAGAATGCATGATCCTTGGTTGATTGTGGTCATGATCGTGCTGGTGGCGTTGGTGTTCGATTACACGAACGGCGCTCATGACAGTGCCAACGCCATTGCCACGGTCGTATCCACCAAAGTGCTTTCGCCCGGGACTGCAGTGGTGATGGCCGCCGTTTTGAACTTCGTGGGGGCCCTGGTGGGAACAAGCGTTGCCCACACCGTCGGGGGCGGGATCGTTCACCCCGGGATGGTCACCGGGTCTCAGACCCTGGTGCTCTCGGCCCTGCTGGGAGCCATTTTCTGGAACGCCCTCACCTGGTACCTGGGCCTGCCTTCTTCCTCTTCCCACGGCCTCATTGGGGGATTGATGGGTGCGGCGGTCGCCCACGGCGGATGGCAGACCCTGAATTACCACTCGATTTTCATGAAGGTCCTCGTGCCCTTGATCCTCTCGCCAATGGCGGGTCTCACGGGAGGCTATCTCCTCATGCTGGGTCTTGCGTGGCTCTGCTTCAGGGCCAACCCGGGAAAAGCCAACAAGACCTTCCGTAGGCTGCAGGTCCTGTCGTCGGCCTTCATGGCCACCAGTCACGGCCTCAACGACGCCCAAAAAACCATGGGGATCATCACCCTTGCCCTGTTCATGTTTCACTGGATTCCCACCATGGAAGTCCCCCTGTGGGTCAAGTTGGCCTCAGCCCTGGTGATGGGTCTGGGAACGGCCACGGGAGGATGGAGAATCGTGAAAACCATGGGGCACAAGATCTTCAAGTTGGAAGCCATCCACGGATTTGCCGCCGAGACCTCTGCGGCGATGGTGATTGCATTGGCCTCGAGCGTGGGGGCTCCCATCAGCACGACCCACACGATTTCCTCTTCGGTCCTGGGGGTGGGTGCCTCCAAGCGGCTTTCGGCCGTGCGCTGGGGTGTGGCCGGAAACATGGTGGTTGCCTGGGTGCTGACCATCCCCATGGCGGCGCTGGTATCGGGGGGGATTCAACTGTTCTTTTGCTGGGTCGGTTTCAACGACTAGAGGGGCCGCCAATGCCCACGGGCTTCTCCGCGTGGGGGCCGATGTCCTCGGACCTCCGGCATGCGGCCGGGATCCACCCCCGTGGGACGTCCCGTTCATGCCCGTTCCGTGGGAGCAAATGTTTGTTGACACCTAACCATGACGGGTGTTATTCGGGGAAAGCGGCTCTTTTATCATCGAATGTCCCTTCTCCAAGTCCATCTTGGAATTCATCGTCACCAATGGAGGTCGAATATGAGTGAGACAGGATTCGTGTTGAAAGTGGAGTCCCATCCTTATTTCCAAAGATTCAAACCCGAGCACTTGGCAATCCTTGAGAAATGCGCCTCGATGGCTGAATTTGAACCGGGGAGCCACCTGTTCCACGAAAAGGAAAGGGCTACCCGTCAGTATCTGATCGTGGAAGGTCGAGTTGCTCTGGACCTGCATGTCCCGGGAAGAGACCCCTGGACGCTCATGACCGCCGGCGAGGGCGGAATTGTGGGATATGCGTGGGCCTATCCCCCTCATCGCTATTATTACACCTGCCGCGCCGTGGATAAGACCCGGGCGATTGTTTTGGATGCGGAATACCTTGCGAAGAAGTGCAAAGAAGATACGGATTTTGGCTACGAAGTCATGGTCGGATGCACCAGCATCATGGCCGAGCGCCTTCAGGCTGCCGAGCTCCAGTTGCTCAACCTGGTGCTCAAGTGTTACTAACGAATGCCGCCGGGAGAAGGTCCGTGGACCCTGCACCGCTTTGTGAACGGGGGAGCCCCCCGCTGAATTTGCCGTCATCGACCCGGGCCTTGTAAGAAGCTCTCCCCAAGGCCGTCCCCGGGCAACATTGCGGGAGGGAAGACGATCCTTCGGAGGGTCCCTCTTTCCCTCGTATCCTTTCCTTTTTGTGCCCCTCGATTCTCTTCAGCAGCCTTTCCCGGAGAATCGAGGGGCCTTTTTCTCGTTCTCACAGAAGGCAGCGGGCCCGCAAAATCGTTGGAGTGGGTCTTGAGCGGCCGCTTTGCTCATCCTTACCCACAAACCCGGGATCCAATCCGTCTTCACTCTCGATCAACAGCAACCTCAACGGCTGCAAGTCCTTGCGGGTGAATCGGCTTGATCCGACCCCACGGCAAGCCCGGGAAATTCCCTCTTCCATTCAATCGTCAAGGATGGTCAGGAATTTCCCGCTGCCGGTCTGTCGATCCCTTTCTGGCCGGAAGGCCTCATCCCGCATCCCCACCCCGGGGATCGCTTCCGCGCAGGCGACTCGAAGCAGGAGTCCGGCGCGGAAGTCCCCTCGCCGGGACCCGTGGAAAGGGTGTGGGATAGCCGGCATTCCTGCGGCAAACCCCGCTTCAGACGCCAAAGGCACCACGGCAAGGGGATCGTCTTGCCTGCGGTGCTTGTGGGAGATGCCGCCACGAGTGTCGGTCCAAGTCTGTGACACATATGTATTCCGTGACACTCCAGTGCTTTGGTCTCTCGTCGTTTCGCGATCCGGCTATGTTGGGAGCAGTTGCCAAGGCGATGTGGCGGAGCGCGAAATCCCCACAAGTGCGGACAGGGCAGGGATCAATCGGGGAGGATGGAGAACGGCGAAAAGTGGATCCCGGCCCGGTTATGGATTGAATTGGAGCCGGCGATGGGATTCGAACCCGCGACCTGCTGATTACGAATCAGCTGCTCTACCCCTGAGCTACGCCGGCCCAATGGATGCCAGGGTCTATAG
>JARKQW010000144.1 GCA_029974695.1 Syntrophobacteraceae bacterium
CGACAAGTTTGATCCGGCGGCCCTGGAGGCTGCCGAAGCTCCCGCCCGGGAGGCCGTCGCGGAAGTAGAGGAGGCCCCCACCTCCCCCCCGCCGGAGGAAGGTGCGGAGGAGGCGGAAGAAAGAACCCCGGAACCCCTGGAATAAGACGGCGGGATCCCGAGATCTCGTAGCTGCAATGGAGAGGACTCATGGCGATTCGACCCAAAAGACGTACCTTTCACCGGCGCAAGGTCTGTCGGTTTTGCATGGATGGCGAACTCAAGATCGATTACAAGGATTCCAAAACCTTGCGGTACTTTGTCACTGAAAGGGGCAAGATTGTCCCGAGAAGGATTTCGGGAAACTGCGCCAAGCACCAGAGGGAATTGACCCTGGCGATCAAGAGAGCGCGGCAAATTGCTCTGCTTCCTTACACGACGATTCACACCATTTGACGAGAATGCCCCGGTTGCACCCTTTGGTCGTTCCCGTTCGTGAGCGAACACACCGATGCACCACCGGGGAGCGGAACTCGTGTTCGCCTCCAACGGGGGCGGCACGATCAGGCTTTGCCTGTCCGTGATTCTTTCACGGTGAAGTTGAATGGCTATTGGAAATGGAGCATCACCGGGCCGGGTAGGGCAGAGGGGAAAAGAAGTTCTCCTGGGGATTGGGGGTACGCTGGCGTTTTTCTTTTCGGCGATCTTCGTCCCCATGGTGGGGCTCTTTGCGGGAATCTTTACTCCCTTTCCCACTTTGCTCTTTTTTTATCTCTGGGGTCCCCCCTGGGGATATGCAATCCCCGGAGGCGCGGCTCTGGTTGGGACCCTCGTCCTCGCCGTGCTGAACCTGGGGCAAAACGCGCCATACCTCCTGGAGATGCTGGTTTTCGGGCTTTTTCTCGGGTTTGCCATGAGGCGCCGGTGGCCCGTGGAAAGGGTGGTGGCCGCTTCCACAGCCCTGGTGACCGCCATCGGGGCCTTTCTCTTGTGGACCTCGCTTCATGGAACGGAAGCCGGGTTTCTCAAGGCGTTGGAGGAGGACTTCGGAAACTCCGTTACTTCGACCCTGCAGCAATACGGGGCCTTGTCCAAAGACCATGGGGAGATGAACGACGCCGTTCAGCGGGTGATTCCCGTCATGGTGCGGCTCTTTCCCGCCATAGCCGTTTCCTCCGCCATCCTCATCTCCTGGGTCAACCTCCTGGTGACCCGGCGATACTGCCGGAACCGAGGCGTGTCGCTGCCTCCCTGGGGGGAATGGTCCCATTGGAAGGCCGGCGAGTCCCTGGTGTGGGGGGTGATCGCAGCGGGTTTTTCCCTGCTGCTCCCCGTGAAGATGCTCCAGTTGGTGGGCCTCAACGTGCTCATGGTGATGGGAACCATCTATCTGCTCCAGGGGTTTTCCATCCTTGCCTTCTATTTCGAGCGATGGAACCTGCCCCGGGCGCTGCGGGCCTTTTTGTATGCTCTGTTGTTTGTGCAACAGTACCTGGCCCTGGGGGCGGTTCTGCTGGGCCTTTTTGACGTATGGGCCGATTTTCGGCGCCTGTCCAAAAAACCCGTCGAGCCCGCCTGACCCGGCTTCTGCCGGTACGTGCTCCCGTGCCTCCCTCTGAACGGGAGGGACCGGCCAAGGATTGCCGGGGAAGGACGGCGTTGGTTTACATCAGGACACGGCGCATCATGACTTGCTGGAATGACGAGAGTTGCCGGAAGGAGAGGAACATGAAAGTCATCTTGACCGAAAACATCGCTTCCCTGGGAGAAATCGGAGACGTGGTGAACGTCGCCCCGGGATACGCACGCAATTTCCTGCTTCCCCAGAAGATGGCCATGGAGGCCACGGGACGAAACGTGCGCGAACTGGATCACAAGAAGCGGATGCTGGCTCAGAAACGGGAAAAGATCCGCCAGGAAATGCTCTCCCTGGCCGAGAAGCTCAACCAGGTGAAGATCACCCTTCGACGAAAGGTATCCGAAGAAGACAAGCTGTACGGCTCCGTGAACTCCTCCGACCTCACGAACGTGCTCCAGGAGATGGGATTCGACCTGCCCCGCAAGAGCATTTCCCTGGAACATCCCATCAAGGAGCTGGGGGAGTACTCCGTGCCGGTGCGGGTGGACGCTCAGATTACCGCCACCATCTCCGTCACCGTGGAGAAGGAAGAATAGAGTCGATGGACGCCGTTGCTGAAGAGCTCAAGAAGGTCCCTCCTCAGCAGATTGAAGCCGAACAGTCCCTGTTGGGCGGTCTCCTCATCGACAACGACGGGCTTCCGGCGGCGTTCGAAGTGCTCCGGGGCGATGAATTCTACCGGGACGGTCACCGGTTGATTTTTCGGGCCATCCAGGAGCTTTTCGACCGGAACGAGCCCGTCGACCTGGTGACCCTGGCGGATCACCTGGGGGAAAAACAGCAACTCGAGCAAGTGGGAGGGACCAGCTACCTGGCCTCCCTCATCGAAGCGGTGCCCTCGGCGGCCAACGTTCCCGTCTACGCAAAGATCATCAACGAAAAAGCCCTCCTGCGCCGCCTCATCCAGGCAGCCGGCGAAATCATTTCCCACTGCTACGGGGGAGGAAAAAGTGTCGAGGAGATCCTGGACGATGCCGAGTCGGCCATTTTTTCCGTCACCGACAACCGGATCCGCAGCAGCTATTTCCTCATCAAGGACATCGTCAAGAAGAGCATCGAGGCCATCGAACGATACCAGGAACATCGGGAAATGGTCTCGGGGGTCCCTTCCGGCTTCAAGGACCTGGACAAGCTCACCGCCGGGTTTCAGCCGTCGGATCTCATCATCATCGCAGGGCGCCCCAGCATGGGAAAGACGGCTTTGGCCTTGAACATTGCCAGGAACGTCAGCGTGCAAAACAAGATCCCCGTGGGGTTCTTCTCCCTGGAAATGAGCAAGGAGCAGCTGGCCATGCGGCTGCTGTGCATGGAAGGCATGGTGGATTCCCACAAGATTCGCACCGGCTTTCTCAGCCGACAGGAATGCGCCAAGCTGCTCACGGCCGCGGGGGCCTTCATGGACGTGCCCCTGTTTATCGACGATACCCCCGCCATCACGAGCCTCGAACTGCGGGCCAAAGCCCGGCGCATGATGGCCGACAAGGGCCTCGGGGTGGTCGTCGTGGACTATCTGCAGCTGATGAGAAGCCGGGAAGGGGCGGAAAGACGGGAACAGGAGATCTCCGAGATTTCCCGATCCCTGAAAGCCCTGGCCAAGGAGCTCAATGTACCGGTCATCGCCCTTTCCCAGCTCAACCGGAAGGTGGAGGAGCGCAACAACAAGCGGCCCATTTTGAGTGATCTGCGCGAATCGGGAGCCATCGAACAGGACGCCGACGTCATAGCCTTCCTCTACCGGGACGAGGTCTACAATCCGGATTCGGCGGACAAAAACATTGCGGAAGTCAGCATCGGCAAGCAACGAAACGGGCCCATCGGCACCATCAAACTGCATTACATCAACTCCTATACCCGTTTTGAAAACCTGGCCCACGGGATATAGGGATGCCCCGGGACCCTGAAAAAGCCCCGCCTGCGTGCCGTCCGGCACAGGACCCGGTACCCGCGGGCACCTTTGCGGGTTCCTGCAACCGTGCATTTTCGTCCACACCCTCAAGCCCGTCGTCATGAATGTCTGCCACTCCCCCATAACCGGAAAGAACCACCCATGAAAAGAACCGATCAGTATTGGGACGCCTCCGTCGAGGCCCTTTCCCGTTCGCAACTCGATCAGTTGCAGCTTCGGAAACTCAAACAGGTCCTCGACCGAGTGCAAAGCTCGGTGCTCTACGGCCCGAGATTGAAAGAGGCGGGGCTCTCGTCCGCAGGACTCTCCGCCATCGAGGACATCCGCCGGATTCCTTTCACCACCAAGGCGGACCTTCGGAGCCAGTATCCCTTCGGGCTGGTGTGCGTGCCCAAGGATCGGCTGGTGCGCCTGCACGTGTCTTCGGGCACCACCGGACAGGCCACGGCGGTCCTGTATACCCGGGGGGACGTGGACCGTTGGGCGGACCTCCTGGCCCGCTGTATGTACATGACGGGGGCACGCCCGGGTCATACCTTCCAGAACCTTACCGGCTACGGCATGTTCACTGGCGGCCTGGGGTTTCATTACGGCTCCGAACGCCTGGGGCTGTTGACCATCCCTTCCGGGGCGGGAAACAGCAAACGGCAGATCCAGCTCATGCGGGATTTCGGCACCAACATTCTGCACATCATCCCCAGTTATGCCCTGCGCCTGATGGACGTCCTGGGAGAGATGGGAATGGATCCCAAGCACGATCTCGAGCTGAAGATCGCCTACCTGGGGGCGGAACCCTACTCCGAAGAAGTCCGGCGGCGGGTGGAGGACTTCTACGGCATCAAGGTTTATAATAGCTACGGGCTCTCCGAGATGAACGGTCCCGGGGTTGCCTTCGAGTGTCCCTTCCAGTCGGGCATGCATATTTGGGAGGATGCCTACCTGGTGGAAATCGTCGACCCGGAAACCCTGGAACCGGTGGAAGACGGAACGTTCGGCGAGCTGGTCCTGACCACCCTGGACCGGGAAGCCATGCCCATCCTCCGGTATCGAACCCGGGACGTCACCCGCATCCTGCCGGGCGATTGTCCCTGCGGGCGTGTCCACCGCAGGCTGGACCGGATCCGGGGACGCTCCGACGACATGTTCATCATCAAGGGGGTGAACATCTTTCCCATCCAGGTGGAACACGTGCTCATGAACATCCCCGAGGTGGGCAACAACTACGTGATCGTGTTGCGCCGGGAAAACGATATCGATGAAATGCTGGTTCGGGTGGAGGTGACCCAGGAGCTATTCGTGGAGGACATGCGTCATCTGCACCGGGTTCGGAAGGAGATCGTGCGAAATCTGAAGAACGAGCTCCTGGTTACGCCTGCCGTCGAGCTGGTGGAACCCAACAGTCTGCCCAAGAGCGAAGGGAAGGCCGTCCGGTTGCTGGATCAACGAACGCCCCGGAAAGGAGGTTGAGCCCATTCGAATTTTTGGCGACACTTCCGGTCTCAAGGCGACCCACCGGCAGAGAATTCAGAAGCTCTACCGACGGAAGATCCCCCCCCAGCAGGTGATTTCTCCGGATCTTGCCCGGGATCTTGCCCGGATCTCTTACGAGTGCGGCCGCCAAATCGGTCTCCTCGTTGCCCGAAGCGGCACCGTGGAAATGGTGCTGGCCGGAGGGCCCGGGTCCCTCTACATTCCCGATCTGCCCAAAAGCCGCGGCGGGCGCAGCCACCTGCGCGGGCTTCGCCTCGTCCACACCCACCTGGGGGAAGAACCCCTCTCCCAGGACGATCTCATGGACCTGGTCTTTCTCCGGCTTGACTGCGTGGCGGCCGTGTGCGTGGACCGGCACGGAGGCGCCACCCGGCTCGAGGTGGCTCACATCCTTCCCAGCAGCCGAGACCGGGAGCCCGCATGGCGGATCCTGCCGCCCCTGCCTTGCTACGATCCGGACCTGGATATCCGACAGATGGTTCAGTCCCTGGAAGAAGAGCTGGAGAGAAACCGCCTGGCCGTCGAGGCGTCCCGGGCCGAAGACCGGGCCATTCTGGTGAGCGTGACCAGCGCCGATAAGGAGACGGCCCTGGATTCCATGGCGGAACTGCAGGAACTGGCGCGCACGGGAGGAATCGAGGCAGCCGACACCATCATCCAGCGGCAGAGGGAAGTGAACCCCAAGTACCTCATCGGGAAAGGAAAGCTCAGTGAGATCGTGTTGAGGGCCCTCCAGTGCGGGGTGGATCTTCTCATTTTCGACCAGGAGCTCAATCCTTCCCAGGTGAAGGCCATCACGGACACCACCGAGCTCCGAGTCATCGACCGCACCCAGCTCATCCTGGATATTTTCGCCCGGAGGGCCCACAGCCGGGAAGGCAAGATCCAGGTGGAGATGGCCCAGCTCAAATACCTTCTGCCTCGCCTGGGCATGAAGGACGACGCCCTCTCCCGGCTCACCGGGGGCATCGGGGCCCGGGGCCCCGGGGAGACCACCCTCGAGATCAATCGGCGGCGGACCAAGGATCGCATTGTGCACCTGGAAACGGAACTGGCCGCCGTTCGCAAGAACCGGGAACAGCGGCGGGCCCGGCGAACCCGAAAGGACGTTCCCGTCATCTCCATTGTGGGCTACACCAATGCGGGCAAGTCCACCCTCCTCAACACCCTCACCCACAGCGGGGTGTTTGTGGAAAACAAGCTGTTCGCCACCCTGGATCCCACCAGCCGTCGCTTGCGGTTTCCCCGGGACATCGAGGTCATCATTACGGATACCGTGGGATTCATTCGAGACCTGCCCAAGGACCTGATGGAAGCCTTTGGAGCTACCCTCGAGGAGTTGAGCGATGCGGATCTTCTTCTCCACGTGGTGGATCTGAGCAACCCCCAGTTCGAAAACCAGATCCGCGCCGTGGATCGGATCCTCGCGGACCTGAACCTCCGGCAAAAACCGACCCTCCTGGTCTTCAACAAGATGGACCGAGCGGACCCGGCCTTGGTGGAGCGGGTGTTGCGGCGCCACGGCGGGGTGGCCGTCTCGGCCCTGTCCACCAAGACCCTCGAACCCCTGATCCTGGCCATGGAAGAGCAAATCACGGCCCAGCTCGAGGAGGGATTGTTTCCCCGGGCCTTGGGGGAAACGGAAGAGGGGGGCTCGGACCCATGGACGGCAAGGTCCCCATTGCCTTGACCGGGACGGAGCCGGGGAGGAGGGACGAGCCCGTTTGTGCCTGCGACGGCGCCGCCTGCCGGGGCGACGCATGGGCCTCGGGGATCGAGGAAGGGGGCAAAGGAGAACTCAGAAACCCGGGTGTTCGGCGAGGATCTGCCTGGATCGTTCGATGTCCTTTCGGATTTGAACGGCCAGCTCCTCGGGGCCCGAAAAGCGTCGCTCCTCTCGAAGGCGATCCACGAATTTTACCGTGATGGGCTTGTCGTAAATGGTATCGTTGAAATCGAAGATGTGGACTTCGAGGGAGAGTTCCCGGTCGTTGAAGGTGGGATTGTAGCCCAGGTTGCCCGCGCCCCCGTAAAGCTTCCCGTCGACCACCACCTGCACGGCATAGACGCCGGGTTTGGGAGTTACCTGCCAGGCTTCGGCCTTGATGTTTGCCGTGGGAAACCCCAGGAGGCGCGCGCCCCGTTGGCGGCCGTGTATGACGGTCCCGGAGATTTCGTAGCTCCTACCCAGGAGCTTGTTGGCGGTACGCAGGTTTCCTTCGCTCACGAGGTGGCGAATGACGGTGCTGCTCACCATCGTCCCCTCGAGCTCGATCCCTTCCACCGCTTCCACCCCAAAGCCGTATTGGTCTCCCAACTCCCTGAGAAAACGAATGTTTCCCTCTCGACCGTAGCCGAAACGATAATCGTAGCCCACCACCAGGGCCTTGACCCCGATCCGGTCCACCAGGATATTCTTGACGAAGTCCCGGGCGGAGATGAGGGCAAATTCCCGGCTGAAGGGGATCACGATGGCCACGTGGATGGACGAGTCGGCCATGAGCTCGATTTTTCTCTGGTGGGAGGTGATGAAAGAGAGCTCTTCATTGGGGTTGAGTACCCGCAGGGGATGGGGATAGAAAGTGAGAACCACGGATTCGCCGTTGATCTGGGCGGCCCATGCTTTGACCCGGTTGAAAATGGCCTGGTGTCCGCGATGTACGCCGTCGAAATTTCCGATGGTGAGAACAGGGTTCTTGAGAGACCTGGGGATGGGATCGATTCCCTCAAACACTTCCATGATGAGCGTTTGCACCTCCAAACAGAAAAAAAATAGACCTTGACAGCACAAGAAAATTAGCATACGAAACCTCCAGTTCCAATGCAACGCTTTTTTGCGTGCCGAAGTGGCGGAACTGGTAGACGCGCTAGGTTCAGGGTCTAGTGGGCGTACGCCTGTCGGGGTTCGAGTCCCCGCTTCGGCACCA
>JARKQW010000147.1 GCA_029974695.1 Syntrophobacteraceae bacterium
GCGGCCATGTTCGGGTTGTTTTGCATCTACCCCCACCTCGACCGCCTGCGTCAATTCCTGGGCCGCCGGGCCGCCTTTCCCGAAATGCCCGGGAGGACCCTCATCAAACTCATCTGCGACGCTTTCTGGGTTTCCCTGGCGGCCAACGTGATGGTCCTTCCCATAGTGGCGTATCATTTCCACGGGATCTCCCCGGCAGGATTCCTAGCCAACGCTTTGCTGGTCCCCTGGACGGGATTCGTCGTCCTTCCCCTGGGGCTCTTGAGTCTGGCCGTTTTCGCTCTCTGGCCGCCCCTGGGACTTCCGTTCCTCTTGCTCGGCGGCTGGTGCCTGGGAATCACCCTGCCTGCAATCCGCTGGTTCAGTTCCCTGTCATGGGCCTTCTTCTGGGTGGGGGCCGTCCCCCTCTGGGGATTGGCGGGCTACTACGCCGCCGTGGCCGTTCTCCTTTGCCCGTGGAGCGGCAAGACCCGGGTGGCGGCGCTGGCCGCTGTGCTCCTGTGGGTCGTGGGAATCCAACAGGCATTTCGGCTTTCCGCACACCCCAATTCCTCCTCCCTGCTTCGGGTCACTTTCCTGGACGTGGGCCAGGGGAGCTCCACCCTCCTCCAGTTTCCCGACGGCCGCGTGATGATCGTGGACGGCGGAGGTTTCTGGGACAATTCCTTCGATGTGGGACGATTCGTCGTGGCACCCGCCCTCTGGCACCTGGGCATCCGGAAAATCGACTGGATGGTTTTGTCCCACGACCACCCCGATCACCGCAACGGCCTTCGGTTTCTGCTGTCTCATTTTTCCGTGGGGGAATTCTGGGAGAGCGGGATTCACGACAAGGGGGCGGAGCTCGAGCCCCTGAGCACCGTCGCCTTTCGGCGCGCAATTCGAGTCCGCTCCTTCACGGAACTGGCGGGAGCCCACCACTTCGGTCCGTGCCGGGTCCGGCTGCTTCACCCTTCCCCGCACTACCTCCGGGAAGAGTGGGACCGAAAAGATTTGAACAACCTGTCGGCGGTCCTTCGAGTGGATTTCGGCGGGACTCACCTGGTACTGCCGGGGGACATCGATCGTTCCATCGAGGAGCGGATCCTGGGTGGGGAGGACCTCCCGGGGCAGGTCCTCCTTGCAGCCCCCCACCACGGGAGCGAGAGGTCCGGCAGCCCCCTGTTGTTCGATCGACTCCGCCCCCGGGCCGTGGTGTTCTCCTGCGGAGCCGACAACTGGTTTGGATTTCCCTCTTCCGCCGTGCTACAAGAATGCACCCGCCGCAACATCCGGATCTTTCGAACGGACCTCCAGGGGGCCGTCCGGGCCCGTTCCGACGGGGTTCGATGGACCCTGACCCCCCACTTGGAGGGGAAACAGCCCGGGGGATCATGACCCTTCCCTTCTACCGTGACGAAACCAATGGAGAGAGAGAAAAATGCGAACGTATTTTTTCGGGGATTTGCACGGCAACGCGGAGGCCCTCGAGGCCTGCCTGCGCCACATGGACCGGGTCCGGCCCGATGCCGCCCTCTGCCTGGGAGACCTGGTGGGGTGGCTGCCCTTCGGGGATCGTACGTTGACTCGAATGCGGGAACTCGACCTCCCCACGGTGGCGGGCAATCACGACCTGCTCGTGGCGGGCGCCCTGACGGACTTTCCGGAACAGATCGACCGGATGCAGGCATCCGCCTACAACGCCGGGCTCCTCTCCACGGTGCCCGGAGCCGTCGAGTACCTGCTTTCTCTGCCCTTATCCCTGGAGGAGAAGGATTTTGCGGTGGTGCACCACAGCCCGTTTCACCTGCCTTCTCCGGGCAGGGTCCCCACCATTCACAGCTTTCACTACCTGGATTCCCGGGCCTTGGGCGAGTCCCTGGATTTGTGGCGGGGGTATTCCAGACGCCTCATCTTCAGCGGGCACGACCACGATCCCGCCGTGTTCGAGCTTTCCGACGGGGCCGAACCACGGTTGGAAAACGTGAAGGTCTATTCTCCGCCGCCTTCGGGGAACCTCACGATCTCCTTGAAAAGCGGCGCAAGGTACTGGGTGAAGGGAGGCAGCGTCGGAGGACCCTATCGGGACGGGATTCCCGCAGCGAATTCCGTCCTCTACGACTCGGAGGCGGAAACCGTCACCCTGTTTCGGGTCCCCTATCCCACCCGGCGGCTCATGGAGGAGCTGACCTCCCATCCCTTCCACCGGAACCTGCCGACGATGAAGAAGTACATCGAGCTTCTGTCCTCGACGGCTACGGATTTGTCAGGGCCCGAACCACCTCGGGAACCGTCTTGAAGGTATGGCGGAACCAGGTCCTGAGAAAGGCGTCATCGGCGACCAGCCGGGGAGGGTCTCCCGGTCGAATGGGCTTTTCGTCCACATTGACCCGGGTGCCTAACGCGTTTTCCACCGTGGAAACGAGTTCCCTCACGGAGGTGCCGGACCCGCTCCCGACGTTGGAAATGAGCCGTTCCCGGGAGCGAATGACGTCCAGGGCCTTGATATGCGCCTCGGCCAGGTCCATGACGTAGACGTAGTCCCGGATGGCCGTGCCGTCGGGGGTGGGGTGGTTCGTTCCGAAGAGCTGGAAGGGGGCGCCGGTTCGAGCGGCCTTCATGAGGTTGGGGAGCACATGGGTTTCGGGTTCGTGCTTCTCGTAGATTTCTCCGTCGGGATCGTTGCCGATGACGTTGAAATACCGCAAAGCGGCAAACCGGATTCCCACCACCGGCGCCACGGCCCGGATCACCTGTTCGCACAGGAGCTTGGAGGTACCGTAAGGGTTGGTGGGTTCCTGGGGATGATCTTCCTGGATGGTGGGTGTGACGGCGTTGCCGTAGGTGGCGCAGGAACTGGAGAAGACCAGGTACTTGGTTCCGGCTCGTTTCATGGCCTTGAGCAGGGCTACGGTGCCGCCCACATTGTTGTCGAAGTACTCCTCGGGAATCCGGGTGGATTCTTCCACGTAAGCTTTGGCGGCGAAATGGATTACCGCGTCCGCTTGAAATCCCGAGAGCGCCCGAAAGAGAGCCTCTTCGCTGCGAATGTCCCCGAAAGCGAAGGGGCCGAATTTCACCCATTCGGGCCATCCGTTGGACAGATTGTCAAAAGCGATGGGGGTATGGCCCACCTGCTTCAATCGCTTGGCTGTATGGGACCCGATATATCCGGCCCCACCGGTGACTAGAATCTTCACGGATGCCTCCTGATCCTGGGGGTGCGACGGCCTGGGGGTCCGCCCGACGGGGACCTTTTTTTCCTTCCC
This sequence comes from Syntrophobacteraceae bacterium, assembly GCA_029974695.1. GTDB lineage: Bacteria > Desulfobacterota > Syntrophobacteria > Syntrophobacterales > Syntrophobacteraceae > JAGPLX01. The sequence continues at coordinate 3,249 of JARKQW010000147.1, forward strand.
CTCTTTCACGGCGGATTGGGAGGCCATATACCACTTTTCCCGGGGTTTGGACAGGATTTGTCCGCCCCGAGGACACCCGGGAGCCGCACGGCCTCGCTTCCCGGGTCCCTGTGCCGGGAGACCGTCCCCGCCGACGAAGGTTTCCGGCAGCTCATCTCCCCGGGCTGAGCACGCCCGGTTTGGTTCTTGTGGGGGCGGGCGGGACGTCCCGTGCGAAAAAGGGCGGGGAAACCGTCCGTTTTTGTTTGCACCCGGACCGGAAACCCGATAGCCTGAAACCGTCTGCATCATCAGCTACGAAAGACAGGACGCGTGTTGACGGCCGAAGCCCGGTGTGCACCTCGTCCCCATCGGAAAAGAAGGGGCTTTCCCCGGCTCGGAGAGCTTCCGGAAAACGGAGCGTCGCCCGAGCCGGACGGCGGTTTTCATCCACGGCCTGTGCGGGGTTACCACGGACGAGCCGGCAAAGCGCTGGGAATGAGCCGGATGACGTTCCATGCCCGGTTTCCGAGCAAGACCACCCTCGTTGAAGCCGCACTCCTCGCCCAGCCCAATGAAATCGAAGAGCAGCTCGAAGAGACCTGTCTCGAGAAAGGTCCCGGGGGCCTGCAGCCGGTCTCCGGCAAAGCCTCGGGGGCCGTGATTGCCCATGGGCACTCATTCCGAGACGCCTCGGTGGAACGCACGCGAAAGGCTCGAGGCGGCGGGGTTGTCCGGACAAGCCTTTGTACGGTCGCCTTCCCGGCGGTTTCTGCGGGAAGGGTGCAGGGTCGAGATGCTCCGAGGGGGAGCCGTCGGCCCAAGCAAGGTTCGGAACTCTCTTGGAGGGTGCAGGCCTTGACGACCCCCCAAGGAGTCGGCGAGGTCTCACGCCCGAGTTCGGCTGCACGGCCGTCTTCAGCGGATTTTATAAAGGTGCTGACCACGAACAGGAGGGGATCGAGAGGATGAGCGGCACGACCCATCGTTGGTGCAAAGAGCTTCTTACCGTCTGCCGGGTGTTGCCGCTACTGGTCCTGGCCGCGAGTTGCAGTCCTTCGGCATCCCCGGACAAGGTCCAAGGGTACGTCGAAGGGGAGTTCGTCTACGTGTCTTCTCCTCTTTCGGGAACACTCAAGGAGCTGCAGGTGCAACGGGGGGATCGGGTCGGAGCGGGGGATCCCCTCTTCAGCCTGGACGACACCCCGGAGAAGGCGGCCCTGGAGGAGGCCCTGGGGCGCCTGGCCCAGGCCCGGGCGAATCTCGAGGATGCCCGGAAGGGGAAGCGTCCTTCGGAAATCGAGTCCCTGGAGGCGCAGATCGGACAGGCTCGGGCGGCCCTGGCCCTCTCGGAAAAAGAATTGGCGCGGCAGGAGAAGCTCATGCGCATCCCGGGGGCAACCACCGAACAGGACCTGGACCGGGCACGGGCCGCCCGGGACCAGGATGCCCGGCGCACGGCGCAGCTCGAGGCCGACCTGAAAACGGCCCGGCTGGGTACGCGGACGGACCTGGTTCTGGCCGCGCAGGCGGCCCAACAGGCCCAGGAAGCGGTGCTGGCCAGGGCGCAATGGGACCTCTCCCAGAAGGCTCAGAGCGCCCCCGATTCGGGATTGGTTTTCGACACCCTTTACCGGGTGGGGGAATGGGTGGCTGCGGGCCGCCCCATCGTATCCCTGCTTCCCCCTCAAAACATCAAAGTGCGCGCTTTTGTTCCGGAGACGAAGATCGGCGCCGTTCGTCTCGGGGACCCCGTCCGGGTCGGGGTGGACGGGATCAAGGAGCCCCTCATCGGCAGGGTGAGCTTCATTTCACCCAGGGCGGAATTCACGCCCCCGGTGATCTACAGCCTCGAGTCCCGCGGCAAGCTTGTTTTCATGGTGGAGGCGGTCTTTGACCCCCAGACCGCGGTGAAGCTGCATCCCGGTCAACCCGTGGATGTCCGGTTCGGATCTTGAGCCATGACGGATGAACTCTCCATTGATGTACATGGAATGACCAAGCGTTTCGGCAGCCTTACGGCCGTGAACCGCATCGACCTCGAGGTTCGGAAGGGCGAAATCTGCGGCTTTCTGGGACCCAACGGCAGCGGCAAGACCACGTTCATCCGAATGCTTTGCGGGCTGCTCCGCCCGGATGAAGGGAGCGGCACCTGCCTGGGCCTTGATGTTATCCGGCAAAGCGAGGCCATCAAGCGCCAGGTCGGCTATATGACCCAGCGCTTCAGTTTCTACGAGGATTTGAGCATCGAGGAGAACCTCGATTTCGTGGCCCGGATGTATTCCATGAACGACCGGCGCCGGGCCGTGAACGAAAGCCTCGAGCGGCTGGGGCTGAGCACACGCCGCAATCAGCTGGCGGGAAAGCTCTCCGGGGGCTGGAAGCAGCGTCTTGCCCTTGCCGCCTGCATGATTCACCATCCGAAGCTCCTCTTGCTCGACGAACCCACTGCCGGGGTCGATCCCAAGGCTCGCCGGGAATTCTGGGACGAAATTCACCGTCTCGCCGGAGAGGGGCTCACCTTTCTCATCGCCACCCACTACATGGACGAAGCCGAGCGATGTCATCGCCTGGCCTTCATTCTCTACGGGAACCTGCTGGTCCACGGCACGGCTTCCGAGGTGATCGCCAAGTCCCGCCTGACCTCCTGGACAGTGACCGGCCCCGACCTGGCCCGGCTCTCGGAACGGCTCCGGCAACTGCCGGGAGTGGAACAGGTGGCGGCCTTCGGCAACACCCTTCACGTGAGCGGAGGGGACGCCGACCGGCTCGAAGAGGCCGTTGCCCCTTTCAGAATCCCGCCCTATCAATGGCAGAGGACTACGTCCGGGCTCGAGGACGTGTTCATTCACCTCATGGATGGATCCAACGGGGGCCGTTCAGCATGAGAAAACGCCGCGGGTTTTCCTTGGGACGGTTTTGGGGAATTGTCGTCAAAGAGTTCATCCAGATGCGCCGGGACCGGTTAACCTTTGGGATGATGATCGGAATTCCGCTCCTACAGCTGATCCTTTTCAGCTTTGCCATCAATTCGGACCCCAAGAACCTGCCGACGGCCCTTCTTCAGGCCGACCACGGCCCCCAGGCTCGAACCCTCCTTCATGCCATCAGGAACAGCGCCTATTTCAATTTCGTCATGGAGCTGCAATCGGAAGAGGAGGCGAGGGATGTCCTGGCCCAAGGCCGGGTGCAGTTCGTGGTCCACATTCCGGAGAACTTCAGCCGAGACTTTTTGCGGGGAGACCGCCCCGCCGTCCTGGTGGAAGCGGACGCAACGGATCCGGCGGCTACGGGCAACGCCGTCAATTCCCTCGCAAACGCCTTGAACTCCGGCCTCAAGAACGATCTCAAGGGGCCGCTGGCCTATCTGGCCCCATGCGACAGCCCGGTGGACCTGCGGATTCACCCCCGCTACAACCCGGAAGCCATCACCCAGTACAATATCGTGCCCGGCCTCCTGGGGGTAATCCTCACCATGACCATGGTGATGATCACCGGGCTCGCCATCACGCGAGAGCGGGAACGGGGCACCATGGAGAACCTGCTCTCCATGCCGGCCCGTCCGTTCGAGGTGCTGCTGGGGAAGATCCTTCCGTACATTCTGGTGGGCTACATCCAGGTCGCCTTGATTCTCCTCGTCGCCCACTATGTTTTCCGGATCCCCATGGTGGGCAGCGTCCCGTTGCTGCTCCTGGTATCCATCGTGTTCATCGCCGCCAACCTGGCCATGGGGATCACCTTTTCCACCGTGGCGGAAAACCAGCTTCAGGCGGTGCAAATGGCTTTCTTTTTCTTTTTGCCTTCCCTGCTGCTCTCCGGATTCATGTTTCCATTCCGGGGCATGCCGGTATGGGCGCAGCACATCGGCGAAGTGTTTCCCCTGACGCACTTCCTGCGGATCGTCCGGGGCATCTTGCTCAAGGGCAACGACTTCAACGACATCGCCGTCGATCTCTGGCAAATCGTGCTGTTCGCCGTCGTCGCCCTGGTGATCGGGGTAAAACGATATCGGCAGACGCTGGATTGAGCGGCGGAGTGCCCCCGGGGCCTTCATACGGGAAGGAAGGCTCTTTTGAATCGCAGCGGGGTCTCGAGGGATCACGGCAGGGGGACCCCGAGGGAGGAAAACCACAAAAATGCCGAGGCTCAAGCCCATCCAGGCACTGGGACACATCACCCGGTTGGCCGTTGCCCTCCTGATCCTGACCACCTGCGCGGTGGGCCCGGATTACCGGAAGCCCCCGGTGGAAGACATCACCCCGGCGGACTGGCGATGGAAGATTGCCGAGCCGCGGGACACCATCTCCCGGGGAGAATGGTGGACGGTGTTTGGCGACCCCGTTTTGGCCGCCCTCGAGGCTTCCGCCGTGGCCGCCAACCAGGACCTTCGGGCTGCCGTCGCCCGGGTTGACGAGGCCCGGTCCGCGGCAAGGATCGACCGAAGCGAGTTCTTTCCCGAAATCTCGCTGGATCCGTCGGTCAAGAGAGAACGAACTTCCGGCCACATGCCGACCCCGATTCCCATTCCCATTCCCGCATCTCACGTCAATACCTACAGCGTCCCCTTCGACCTCAGCTACGAAGTGGACGTCTGGGGACGGGTCCGGCGTTCCTTCGAAGCCGCTCAGGCCCAGGCCGAGGCGAGCGTTTCCGACTACTGGAGCGTGCTGCTCACCCTCACGGCCGACGTGGCGGCAAACTACTTTCACGTTCGAGCCCTGGACGCGGAGATTGCCGTGCTGCAACAGACCATCCAATCCCGGGAGGAAATGGTCCGTGTCCTGGAGGGGCGGTTCCTGGCGGGCGCCGTCCCCGAGATCGATGTCGCCCGGGCCCGAACGGAACTGGCCGGTGCAAGAGCGGACCTCGCGGACGCGCGGCGCCGGAGGGCCGAAACTCTCCATGCCCTGGCGCTCCTTTGCGGCAAACCGGCCGGCGACTTCGAGCTTGCCGAAAGGCCCCTTGCCGGGTCCCCTCCGGAGGTCCCCCCGGGCCTGCCTTCCTCGCTCCTGGAGCGGCGGCCGGATATTGCCCGGGCGGAGCGGACCCTCGCGGCCCAAAACGCGCGGATCGGCGTGGCCAAAGCCGCCTACTTTCCCGTGATCCGCCTGACGGGTCAGGCGGGGTACCTGAGCGCCGAGGTGAACGAGCTTTTCGCCGATTCCACCCGGGTGTGGTCCGTCAGCCCCGGTCTCAGCCTCCCCATCTTTACGGGCGGGCGCACCCAGGCTCAGGTCCGGCAGGCCGAAGCCGTCTTTCAGGAGTCCGTGGCCGCGTATCGTCAGACCATCCTTACGGCCTTCAAGGAAGTGGAGGATTCCCTCGCCCAGGTCGTCCTGCGGGGCGAGGAATCCGTCGCCCAGAGCGAAGCGGTTGCCGCCGCCCAACGATCCGTCGAACTGGCCCGGGCTCGGTACGAAGCCGGAAACGGGAGTTACCTGGACCTCCTCGATGCCGACCGGACCCGCCTCCAGCAGGAGCGAAAGCTGGCGCAAGCGACAGGCCTCCGTTTCGAAGCCGCCGTCCACCTGATCAAGGCCCTGGGAGGGGGTTGGGAGGGCGGAACCTAGCCCGGCGACCAGGAGGGGCCGGTGGGCCTCGGCTGCGGGAGCCGGCCCCACGCTTTTCGGCCTTTGGCAGACATGTCCGTGGCCGGCCTTTCCCCCGCCGGATGCCTGCCCTTGGCCGTCCGGGGAGTGTGTGAGCCCCCCGGATTTCCCTCCGCGCGGAACCTCCCGCGAGGATTCCTGAAACCGCCCTTTTTCCGTTCGCATGGAAAACCAAGGAGGGTACGGTGTTCCAGAAAGCGGTGTTTCCCGGGAAATACATCCAGGGGGTCGGCGCCATGAGCGAACTGCCCGCGCTGATTGCGTTGCTGGGCAAACAGGGACTGGTCCTGGCCTCTCCCACCAGCAAGGATAAGGTCCTTCCCCGGTGCGGGATCGACCCGGACGGGAGCAGGTTGGCCATCGAGCCGTTCCGGGGCGAGTGTTGTGAAGAGGAGGTAAGACGGGTGTCCGCCGTCCTCGATCGAAGCCATGCGGATGTCTTGGTGGGAATGGGGGGAGGAAAGACCATCGACACGGCGAAAATCGTCGCCGACCGGGCGGGCATCCCCGTCATCGTCATCCCAACCATCGCTTCCACGGACGCCCCCTGCAGCGGGTGCGCGGTGCTCTATTCCCCCGACGGCGCTTTCCATTCCGTGTGCTACCAAAAAGCGAACCCGGCGGTGGTGCTCGTGGACGTATCGATCATTGCAGCGGCGCCTGCCCGGTTCCTGGTGGCCGGGATGGGGGATGCCCTGGCCACCTGGTTTGAGGCTCGCTCCTGCCATCGAACCCAGTCCCCCAACGAGTGCGGCGGCCTGAGCACATCGGTCGGGCTCCACATCGCCCGGCTCTGTTACGAAACCCTGCTGAGCTACGGCCCGGCCGCCAGGCTGGCGGCGGAGAAGCACGTCGTCACTCCGGCATTGGAACATGTGGTCGAGGCGAATATACTGTTGAGTGGAATCGGGTTCGAAAGCTCCGGATTGGCGGCGGCCCACTCCATTCACAACGGTCTCACCGCCCTGGCGGAAACCCATTCGTTCTACCACGGCGAAAAAGTGGCCTTTGGCGTGCTGGCCGGCCTCCAACTCACAGACGCATCCAAGGAGGAATCGGATACCGTTTACTCCTTTTGCGAGGAGGTCGGCCTGCCCACCACGCTAAGGGACATCGGCTTGGAAAACGGCGACCGGGAGAAATTGAGGACGGCGGCGGAAAAAGCCTGCGCTCCCCGGGAAGCCGTCCATCACGAAGCGGGCACGATCACTCCCGAAAAGGTCCTCGATGCCATGCTCGCGGCGGACGCCCTCGGGATGCGAAGAGGTGGCCGCGGAAACGCGAGGCGACGTGGCCGTTTTGAGGGGCGCATGAATAGACGAAGTGAGAATGTCTGAACCGGTACGGCCGGGGGATGTCCTGACCTCAAAGGCCCGGTGATCGAATTTGAAAGGATCTCGAAGCAAATCGGATCGCGGATTTGCCGCCGTCCGCCGCAAGGCGGCAAACCAAAGGGGAGGACCCGTCATCGAGTACGGGTGCCGGGACATGATCTCCTGCCGAAGCTTCGGGCCGCAAGGGGCCGGCGGGACGATCGGTTCTCCCTCCCCCAAGGAGAACGATACATGACGATTGGCGGGTGGTTCTTGTTCCTCTGGCTTGTCTACTTTCTGCTCCCCTTTGATATCCTCCATGACCGGATTCCATACCTGGGGCGGGCGGACGATCTGCTCCTCCTTTTGTACCTTATGTGGCTGTACTGGAAGAAAAACCGAACCGCCTCGAAAGAACGCGGCAGCACCTCTTCCGACGACGGGACCTTCTCGGGCCGGGAACGAGCCGAGCAACAGGGGGCCGGGCACCAGCGAGCCCAAGGGCACGCGCCGGGGCAGGAGTCCCGTGCACGGCCGAGGGACCCGTACCGCATCCTGGGCATCGACCCTTCGGCTTCGACGGAGGAGATCAAGACCGCTTATCGGCAGCAGGCCGCCCGGTACCATCCCGACAAAGTCTCCCACCTGGGAGAGGAATTTCAGAAGCTCGCCAAGGAAAAGTTCCAGGACATCCAGTGGGCTTACGAGCAACTCATGAACCGCCGGAGAAAAGCCTGACGGAGGAGTCAAGCGACATGACGGACGATCAGAGTTTCGTTTCCATCCATACCCTCACCAACCGCTTCGAAGGGGACCTTCTGATGCAGGCCCTGGCGGGAGAGGAAATCCCCACCATCCTTCGATCCTTTGAAGAGACCCCCTACGACGGGCTCTTCATTCCCCAGCGAGGATGGGGACAACTCCTCGTGCCCGAACCCCTGGCTTCCAGGGCCCGTCGGATCATCCAACCTCTCCTGGACCACCTGGAATCCCGGGGACCGTACTCGAACCCCGCGGACATCGATCCACAACTCTGGGAGTCTCTTCGCCGGGCAGACCCGGACCTCGTCTGCCGCAACGCCGAGGTGGGCTACGATGCGGAGCGCGGCGTTTACCGGGTTCCCTTCCTGAGCCGGGAGCTTCACTGTTTTCCCGGGGAAGAAAGGATCGAGCCCCGGGAGCCTCTCCCGTGCAACCTCCAGGATTTTCAGTCGTATCTGGTCGTCCTTCATTACCTCTTGGAGGCCCGGCCCGCGAGTCTTGTGGGCAAATGGATCAGTGAACGGGAGATCCCCGGCGGGGAGCTGTTCTTCCGGGGCCCCCATCGGTTTCCCACCGGGTCCCTGGTCCGCTGCTTCGGGTCTCGAAAGGATCTTTTCCGGGAGGTCTCCCAAAGGTTACAGGGGGTTCCCGTCTCCATGGGGGATGTCGCCTTCCGTTACTCGGTCCTGCCGCGCATTCCCCTGGTGCTCGTCCTGTGGGAAGGGGACGATGAATTCGAGCCCGCCTTCCACTTCCGTTTCGATGCCGGGGTGTCTCGGCAGGTGAAATCCCTGGACACCTTGTGGGCCATGGTAAACGTGGTGAGCAGCTGCCTGGAGAGTTTGGCCCGGGAGCTGACCGAATCAACGGAGTGACTCCATGCGCAGACCGTTTCGAGTCATCTCCCTGGCTCCCACCCAGACCGAGATCATCGCCGCCGTCGGCGGGTTGGAGCTTCTCGAGGGAGTCACGGAAAATTGCGACTTTCCCGAGGATGTCCGCTGGGTCCCCGTCTTCGGCTCCTGGCATGCTCCGGACCTCAGGCGGGTTCTGGACGCTCAACCCGACCTGGTCTGCACCTTCGGCAAACACCAGGAGGAATTGAGCATGGCCCTGGAAGAATCCGGCCTGAGGGTCTATCATAGCGACCCGGGGGATGTGCCTTCGAGTTTGAAGACCATCGGGGAGATCGGTTCGATCCTGGGGTGCGACCAGGCGGCCCGTCGCTTGATCGACGCCCTGGAAACAAGGCTGGACCGAGTGGAACGAGCCCTGGGGCGACGTTCCCCGGAAGAACGGCCTCGGGTGCTTCGAATCATGAACTGGGACCCCCTCATCACGGTGGGACCCGGCTCTTTCCAGCATGACGTCATCGAACGTGCGGGGGGTCGAAACCTCATGGAAGACGGGCTTCAGCCGTACTTTGCCTGCGACCCGGAGCGGGTCCTGGACCGAGACCCCGAGGTCATCTTCTTCTGCGAACCCCATATCCGGGAGGTCCTCGAGGCAGACCCGGCCTGGAGGCGGTGTTCGGCCGTGCGCGACTCCAAGATCTTTATTTTCGACTGCGGGTTGACCTGCCGCTCCGGCCCCCGTATCGTGGACATGGTGGAACAACTCGCCCGGGCACTCCATCCCGGGCCCTGACCCTCGAGGCCCGGACAAGGAACCGGCCCGGGCCGATTCCGGGATCCGCGGGGGTGACTTCCGGTCAACAACAGCCTTGGTCGACCCGATGTCCCCGTTCATGACTGCAAGGAGAATTGCGTGAACCATCCACGATTCCGGAGCATTGGACGGAGGCCGCGGCCCTTCGCGTTCTGCACGGCCATTGTCACCATCCTGCTGGTTTCCTCGGGGTGGGCGGTTCCTGCCCGTGCCGAGGTCAAGCCGATCCCCGAAGACCTGACGACCTTGACCCTCGAGGACTTGCTGGGAATCGAGGTGACTTCGGCATCCAAAAAGCTCCAGAGGGTTTCGGACGCCCCCGCCGCCATTTTCGTCATTACCCAGGACGATATCCGGACCTCCGGGGCCACGAGCATTCCCGAGCTGCTGCGCATGGTCCCGGGGATCCAGGTGGCCCGGCTGGACTCGAACAAATGGGCCGTCACGTCCCGCGGATTCGAAGGTCGTTTCGCCAACAAGCTCCTGGTGCTTTTTGACGGCCGCACCGTCTACACCCCTCTATTCTCCGGAGTTTTCTGGGAAGACCAGGATTACCTGCTGGAGGATATTGATCGAATCGAGGTCATCCGGGGACCGGGGGCAAGCCTTTGGGGTGCCAACGCGGTCAATGGAGTGATCAACATCATCACGAAGCATTCCAAGGACACCCAGGGTGCCTTGATCAGCTCGGGAGCCGGGACTTACGAACAGGGGTTCGTGGGGGTTCGATACGGAGGAAGGCTCAGCCCAAACCTCACCTACCGGTTGTATGGGAAGTATTTCAATCGGGGCACTTTCGACGACGAATGGGGAATGCAGGGGGCCGACGACTGGTGGGCATACCGCTCGGGGTTCCGCCTGGACTACGACAAGCCCGGCAAAGACGCTCTCACCCTCCAGGGGGATCTCTACCACCTGGATTCGGGTTCCCGCTACCTCGTCCCCGCTTTCACGGCGCCCTACGCAGACCTGTTCGACCATACCTCCAACCATCCCGGGGGCAACGTTCTTTTTCGATGGTCCCATACCTTCTCTCCTTCTTCCCAGGTCAGCCTGATCACCTATTATGACCGAGCCCAAGTCAAGGACGTGATTCTCAGCAACGTGACGGATACCTTCGACATCGATTTCCAGCACACCTTGAAACTCGCCCCGTGGAACGAACTGATCTGGGGACTGGGGTATCGGTATTACCGGGACAACATCGACAACTCGGAGGTGGTTACCTTCGATCCGTCTCACACCCGGAACCAGCTGCTCAGTGCTTTCATCCAGGATGAGTTCAAGTTCTTGGACGACCACCTGCGGCTCACCCTGGGATCGAGATTTGAACACAACGATTACACGGGTTTCGAGGCTCAACCGACGGCCCGGCTGTTGTGGGCGCCCAACCCGGACCATTCCGTGTGGACGGCCTTTTCCCGGGCGGTCCGAACCCCCTCCCAGGTCGAGTGGGATGCAGACAGCATCGCCATATCCGTCATCCCGCCGTTCACGCCCGTCAATCCTTCCCCGTTTCCGGTGGTGGCGGAGATCGTGGGTTCCCACGATTACGGTTCCGAGGAATTGAAAGCCTTCGAGCTGGGCTACCGCTTCCAGGCAAACAAGAGTCTCGCCGTGGATATATCCGGCTTCTACAATCTCTACGACGACCTTCGCACCACCGAAAGGGGCAGACGCCGATTCGAACTGTTTCCCGCACCCCATTTTGTCATCCCCCTGAAGGCCGCCAACCGGATGGATGGAGAGACCTACGGAGTGGAAGTGGCGGCCGATTGGCACCCGCTGAAATGGTGGCGGCTCAACGCGGCCTACACCTTCCTGTACATGGACCTGGAAACGGACCGGGACAGCACCGACTTGTACACGGCAAAGTCCACCGAGGGCGTCAGCCCTCGTCACCAGTTTTCCTTCCGTTCGAGAACGGAACTCCCCAAGAATCTCGAATTGGACCTGTGGCTTCGTTACGTGGATTCGCTCTCCGGCATTGACGTTCCCGGCTACGTTACCATGGATGCCCGGCTGGCCTGGCGGCCGCAAAAGGGCCTCGAGTTGGCCGTGGTGGGCCAGAATCTCTTGGACGCCGGCCATCTTGAATTCAGACCGGATTTCCTCAATTCTCTGCCCACGGAAATCCAGCGAGGGGTTTACGGCAAGATTACCTGGAGCTTCTAGTTCCGGATCGGCACAACACGGAAGGTCGTTTTCGAGCTCTTGTTCGACGGCGTTGGGAGAATCATGATCGCGTCCTACCGGGTATGCACCATTGCATGGATTGTTGTGGCGATCGTCGCGGGCTCGATTCTCCCTCGAGAGCTGAATGGGGCCGATGCGGAGGAATACCGCGTCAAACTAGCGTTCATCTACAATTTCATCAAGTTCACCCAGTGGCCGGAGAATGCCCGG
>JARKQW010000273.1 GCA_029974695.1 Syntrophobacteraceae bacterium
ACAAGACCAATGGGAACCATCCCGATTCTTTCCAGGAACCAGAGCTGCGGCGATACGAACTTCCGGGAGTGCGGTCTTTTCCAGGCTACCTTGCGGGAGCTTCCGGACTTTTACATGACCGACTACTCCGTCTGGGGGCTCCTGGTGGACAACCCCCGGGAGGTCTTGCAGCTCCTGGACGAACACGGGTTCCGGGTGATTCGCAAGCCGGGGGCGATGGAAGTCGAGATTGACGGGTTCACCCGGGTGCACGAGATCGTGAGGCTTTTCTCGGCGGCGGGCATTGCCTTCGAGATGGCGGACTTGGTAGACGGCGTGTACCAGGGCTGATAGGGGTCCTCTCTTCTGCCGGGTTCGGCAGAGAAAAGGGGGTCAGATCTCCGAATCGGGCTTATCCTCGGGATCCTCTTCCTCGTAGTAGTCCTCCAGTCCGTCCGTTTCCCTCTCGGGTTCTTCCTCCTGAAGTCGAACGGCGTTTCCCGGAGCCGCCGTCCTCCCTGCGACCGGGTCTTCCGGTATCCTAAGGCCCGCAGTGTTTTGCAGCATAGGTCACCTCCCGTGTTGGGCAAGTCGGGTCGACCCGGCGCAATCCGCCTCGCTCGTCAACCCTCCCGCGGTTTTCATCGGAATTTTCCTGCCGGTCCGCCCTCAGGTTGTCTCATTGGGGCACAGACCGGAACTCGGAGAGAAAGGACATCTGCGGCACTCCGGCCTGGGGTCGGCACGGTGCGGGAAGGCCGTGGGACCTCAAGGGAGCGCCCCCCTCGGCATCACTGCATCTTTCGAAGCAGGTCGGGAAGTTCGGAGTAGTTCCTCAAGACCCCGTCGGGGCGAAATCCGTTCACTTCTTTCCCTTCACCCCGAAAAAGAAGGAAGGACATCCCCGCCGTCTTGGCGCCCACCAAGTCCTTTTGGGGATTGTCTCCGATGTAGACGGAATCCTTCGGCGAGACCCCCAGCCGGTCCAATGCCAGGTGAAAAAGCCGTGGGTCCGGCTTCTTGAAACCGAATCGGGACGAGAGTAGGATGACCTTGAAGAACCTGTCCAAACCCAGCATCCGGATCTCCGGCTCCGTAAAAACCCATTGGGCGTCGGACACGATGGCCATTCGATAGGTCTTCCGGAGCACTGGGAGAGCTTCCAGGATTCCGGGGAAAGGACCGAAGGTTCGAATGGTCAACGATCGAAAGAGCACGGCCACATGAAGAACCGTTTTCTCGGACGGTTTCTTCCTGCCGAAGTGCCGGAGAAGGTCCTCGAAAACCCGGAAGACATCCACCTCCGGATGGGCTTCCTTGCTTCGTTGCAACGCCTCCCGGACCTGCTGCAGGAAGGCGTTTTTGAGCTCCTCGGGCTGCACAAACACCCGGAGATAGGCCAGGTGCCGGGACAGAGCCTCATACACCGATGGATCGTGCTCATCGGTCCTAATGTCGATCATGGTGCCGTAAATGTCAAACAGGAGCGCCTTTTTCATGCAGTTTCCATCCCCACTTCAAGCACTGAAACGCCTCTCTGCTCAGTCTCCTGCGATAGTCGCGATCCAAATAAAGGTTCCTGGCGATCCTCAATTCCGTCAAGGCCATGTAAAACGGAATCCGGGCGGTGATTTCGACAAACCCCTCCTGCCCGTGATGTAAACGGTCGCAGTAACTCCGCAGGAAATGATGGATGAAGGGCTCCGCGCCGAACGGGTTCCCCGTCCTCCAGAAGAAGGCGTGTTTCAATTCTCCGCACACCATCCCCAGGTCGAAGGCCCGGTCGGTATCT
>JARKQW010000192.1 GCA_029974695.1 Syntrophobacteraceae bacterium
GGTCTTCTCGTGTATTTCCTGGTGGTTGCCACCCTGAGGACCCCGAAGATGCGGCCCGCCGTCTCGGGAGACGAACCGGTCCTCTCCCGGGAGACCGGCACGTTCCCCATTCCCCTGTTTGCAGCGCTGCTGTTCGCGGCCCACCCCATCCAGACCCAGGCCGTCACCTACATCGTTCAGCGATTCGCCTCCCTGGCCGCCCTCTTCTACCTGGCGGCTCTCCTTGCCTATGCCCGCAGCAGGCTGCTGTCCGGGCAAGCCCCTCGGGCGTTGCGCCGGGGCCTCTATTTCCTGGGACTCCTTTGCACCATACTGGCCATGAAGACCAAGGAACCCGCCTTCACCCTTCCCTTGAGCATCACCCTCTATGAGCTCCTTTTCTTCCCGGCGCCCTCCGCAAGCAGGTGGAAAAGGCTCCGGTTGCTGCTGCCTTTTGTGCTGACCTTGGGGACCATTCCTCTCAGCGCCCTCGATTTGTCCGGCGCACACCCGTCCTGGCTGGACCAGCTGGAACACAAATCCAGGATTCTCACCACTCTTTCGAGACAAGACTACTTCCTCACCCAGCTCACGGTAATTCCCGTCTATCTTCGCCTTCTCTTCCTGCCCGCGGGCCAGAACCTGGACCACGACCATCCCGTGGTCCGGGTTTTCCTGGATCCCCGCGTGGTCCTATCCTCGCTCCTGATCCTTTGTGTGCTGCTGACGGGGGTCTACGCCCTGCGGGCCTCCCGCTTCGGGGACCCGCGGTGGAGGCTGACGGCCTTCGGGATCTTCTGGTTCTTCCTGACCCTCCTGCCCGAGTCGAGCATTATCCCCATCGTGGACGTACTCTACGAACACCGACTCTACCTGCCGTCCGTGGGGGCGTTCCTCTCCATCGCGTCCGGACTCTCCCTCCTCGAGGGCCGCCCGGGCAGGAATCATCCCCGAACCCGACTCGGGATGGTGCTTGTGGGAGCGGCCGTGGTTTTCGCCTTATCGGCGGCCACCTATGCGAGAAACGAGGTCTGGAGGGACGAGGTGACCTTGTGGGAGGACGTGGTGAGCAAGAGCCCCAACAAGGACCGACCCCACAACACCTTGGGGTCCCTGTATCTCAACAGGGATCGGCCGGACTTGGCGTACCGGGAGCTTTGCAGGACCCTCGAGATCAACCCGGACTACTGGGCCGCCCACGTGAACCTCGGGAGCTGGTACATGATGGAAGCAACGGCCGCGGCTCGACGCAGGGAACCCGCGACCAGGGTGTTGGAACGGGTCGAAAAAGGCTGTCGCTTCCTACGGACGGGCCCTGGCCCTGGATCCGGGAAACGAGATGATCCTTTCCCTCCGGGAGTCCGCCCTGGCGCAGCGGCGCTCCCTGGTTCCCAAGGAGGGGCCTTGAAGCCGCTCGCCTTGAACCTCCCTCGCTCCCCGGCAAGAGTGGTTCCCAATCTCCTCTTTTCCGCCGCGGTTCGGAAGCCGGGAAGCATCCTCCATTGACGATCCTCCAAGAAATGTGATACGGAGAGGACATCCCCAAACAATCTCTCATCGCCATCGGATGTTCAAGCTCCTGCCCCTAAGGCCTCTCACTCATGGGCTCGACTTCTGCCATGATTCTGGTGGAGTAAATGGGGTGTTTTTCGGCAGGGAAACCCAGGTTGTCTTGCTGTGTGTGAGAAAGGAGGAACGTGATGAGCGTATACAAAATCATCGAGTTGGTCGGAACGAGTGATCAGTCGTGGGAGGAGGCGGCGAGAACCGCTGTGGAAACGGCCAGTAAGAGTCTCAGGGATTTGAGGGTCGCCGAAGTAGCCGAGATGGACTTGAAATTCGAGGAAGGCAAGATTCTTTTTCGCGTGAAGCTCAAGGTTTCCTTCAAGTACGAGGGACGCAGCTAATCAAAGTCCGTCCGAGGGTCTGTTTTGGCCGGGCAAACCCAAGAACTCACGACCAAGGCACCGCAAACCGACCTCTTCCGGCAAGCGCGGCAAATCTACCTGTTCCCGGAAGGCATGCTGCCTTTTTCTTCCAGCGTGCCTTCCGACCCTGGACAGCCAAATCCAACGGTTTGGATTCCGGGGGGGATCGATTCGGGTTCGCGCAAAGCCCGTCGCCACAAAGGTCCGGCGAGCTCACCCGGCAGGGGCGGGATTCCCTTCCCCGCGGTGAGGAACCGGGCCCTTCCGCAGCCCGCGCAAGGGAATTCCCCGCTTTGAACCCCTCCGCTTCTCCTTCCCCCCCCGAGACTCGTGGCAAAGATGGCCTATTTTTGTGATTTGGACGACAATCGAGGGACTTTTCCGCGAGTCTCCGATATCATTTTATGTTTCCTTTGGCGGGATTGAGGGACCCCGCCCGGGGGTGAGGACGGGGGCCGATGCCTTCCTGAACCCTTTCCAGCTGTCGGCCGATGACAGCTTTGTTCCTTCGGTGCGGCGAAGGATCCGCCGAACCCTGGGAAGCACCCTTTCTGCCCCGGGTTATGGACGCTTTGTTCACGGGACGGTTACGCAAACCCAGTGATTTCAGGAGGATTGCACGATGATTCGTAGGGAAGATGCCCTGCAGTACCACATCCAGGAACGCCCGGGGAAGATCGAGGTCAAGTCTTCGAAGCCCTGCATCACCCAGAGGGACCTTTCCATGGCCTACACTCCGGGGGTGGCCGAGCCCTGCAGGGAAATCAATAAAGATGCGGACCGGGTTTTCGACTATACGGTCAGGGGCAACCTGGTTGCGGTGGTGACCAACGGCACGGCGGTGCTGGGGCTGGGCAACATCGGACCTCTTGCCGCCAAGCCGGTCATGGAAGGCAAGGCGGTGCTTTTCAAACGTTTTGCGGACATCGATGTGTTCGACATCGAGCTGGGGTCTACGGATCCCGAGGAAATCATCCGGGCCGTCAAACTGCTCGAACCCACTTTCGGCGGAATCAACCTCGAAGACATCAAGGCCCCGGAATGTTTCTACATTGAGGAACGACTCAAGGAGATCATGACCATCCCGGTCTTCCATGACGATCAGCACGGCACGGCCATCATTTCCGGCGCCGCCCTCCTGAACGCCCTCGAGCTTCAGCGCAAGCCCATCGACCAGGTAAAAATCGTGTTTTCCGGGGCCGGGGCCGCCGGGATTGCCTGTGCCGAACTCTACATCAAGCTGGGCGTAAAACGGGAAAACGTGTTCATGACGGATTCCCACGGGCTCGTCCACCACGGGCGGGAACAGGGGATGAATCCGTACAAGGAGCGCCTGGCCAACGGGTCCCGGCCCATGACGCTGGCCGAGGTCCTGAAGGACGCCGATGTGTTCGCCGGGGTTTCCGCCCCCGGGGTACTCACCCCGGAGATGATCAGGAGCATGGCCCCGCGGCCCATCGTTTTCGCCTTGGCCAATCCTGACCCGGAGATCGGATACCATGAGGCCGTCCGGGTGAGGGACGATCTGATCATGGCCACGGGCCGTTCCGACTATCCCAACCAGGTGAACAACGTGCTGGGGTTTCCCTTCATTTTTCTCGGAGCCCTCGATGTACGGGCCACGGCCAGCAAC
>JARKQW010000196.1 GCA_029974695.1 Syntrophobacteraceae bacterium
TCATCGACCTCCGGGCCACGGACCGCCTGGAAGATTTCGTCCGCTCGGTCAAGGAGGATCCCAACGTCCGGTTTTTCAAGGGCAAAGTGGCCAAGATCGAGGAGGACCCCGCTACTAAGAACCTCACCCTCCGGGTGGAAGAAACCACCAGCGGGTCCCGTCAGGACATCACCGTGGACATGGTGGTCCTTGCCACGGGAATGCAGCCCAATACCGCCGAATCGCCGGTCCCCGGAGCCGTCTCCTACGACGATTATGGGTTTGTGGCCTCCATCGAAGCGGGTCGCGGCATCTACGGTGCGGGCTGCACCAGGACCCCCGCCGGGGTATCCGAATCGGTCCAGGACGGCACGGCCGCGTCTCTCAAAGCCATTCAATCCATCGTTAGGAGGTAAACTCTATGGAGCAGAAGATCGCAGTATATATTTGTACCGGATGCGGCATCGGGGACGCCCTGGACATCGAGGCCCTCGGCAAGGTGGCCACCAAGGAATGCAAGGCCCCCATTTGCAGGAATCACCCCAACCTGTGCAGCCGGGAGGGGGTGGACCTCATCAAGGGCGACGCGGCCCAAGAGGGAGCCAACACCCTCATCATCGCCGCGTGTTCTCCCCGGGTCATGTACGACGTGTTCAATTTTGAAGGTTGCATTGTGGAGCGGGTGAACCTGCGCGAGCAGGTGGTCTGGTGTCAAAAGCCCCAGGACGAAGACACCCAGATGATGGCCGAAGACTATCTGCGCATGGCCGGGGCCAAGGTGAAGAAGACGGAGCTTCCCCAGCCGTACAAACCCGAACAGGAAATGTCCCGGGACATCCTGGTGGTGGGCGGCGGCCTGGCCGGATTGACGGCGGCCCTCGAAGCTTCCCGGGCCGGATATTCGGTGGTCCTGGTGGAAAAGGAAGCCCAGTTGGGCGGGTTTCAGAAGAACGTTTCCCTCAAGGTCACCACTCCCTACAAGGAGGTCCGGAGCAACGACCTCGAGGAACTCATCCGGACCGTCTCCCATGAAAAGAGCATCACGGTCTACACCGGGGCCAAGGTGGAAAAGATCGTGGGCGGTCCCTGCGTCTACGAGGTCACCATTCAGCAGAACGGCACCAGTGTGCAACACTCCATCGGGGCCATCGTTTTGGCGGCGGGATGGAAACCCTACGATCCCGAAAAGCTCGATAAAAAGCTGGGATTCGGCGCCTCCCCCAACGTCGTCACCAACGTCATGTTCGAAGACCTGGCCAAGGGGGGAACCCTGGTCAGACCCAGCGACGGGGCGCCCCTCAAGAACGTGGCCTTTCTCCAGTGCGCGGGTCAGCGGGACCCCGAACACCTGTCCTATTGTTCGAGCATCTGCTGCCTCACGGCTTTGAAGCAGGCCGTTCAAATCAAGAGCCGGGATCCCGACGCCAACGTGTACGTGGTGTACAAGGAAATGCGGACCCCGGGACAGGCCGAAGACTTCTATCGCAAGGCCCAGGAGGAAGGCGTGATCTTCATCCGCAGCCAGGATCCCGAGGTGCGTGCCGGCGTCGGCGGGCTTTCGGTGGAAGCCCACGATGAACTCCTGGGGGAGAAGGTCCTTCTCGAGAACCTCGACATGGTGGTCCTTGCCACCGGAATGGTCCCCGTCACCGCCTTCGGAGAAGATTTCAAAGCGGCGGCCAAGAAGGAGGGCGAGGAAGAAATCCAGGTCCCCGCAGACGCCATCCGGGTATCGGACGTGCTCAACCTCGAGTACCGCCAGGGTCCCGAGCTTCCGGGTCTCAAGTACGGTTTTCCCGATTCCCACTTCATCTGTTTCCCGTACGAAAGCAGGCGCACGGGGATCTACGCCGCCGGGTGCGTGCGCCGTCCTATGGGTACGGCAAGTACCAAGGAAGATGCGGCGGGGGCCGCCATGAAGGCCATCCAGTGCATCGAGCTCACCATGCAGGGAGCGGCCGTTCACCCCCGGGCCGGGGACATGACTTACCCGGAATTCTTCATGCAGCGATGTACCCAGTGCAAGCGCTGCACCGAGGAATGCCCCTTTGGAGCCATCAACGAAGACGAGAAGGCCAATCCCCTGCCTCAACCCACCCGGTGCCGTCGGTGCGGCGTGTGCATGGGCGCCTGTCCCGAGCGAATCATCTCCTTCAAGAACTACTCCGTGGGAATGATCGGCGACATGATCAAGTCCATCGAGGTTCCCGAGGAAGACGAGGAAAAGCCCCGCATTCTCGTTCTGGCCTGTGAAAACGACGCCTATCCCGCCCTGGACATGGCCGGGCTTCGCCGCATGACGTACAACGCATGGGTGCGGGTCATCCCCATGCGCTGCCTGGGTTCCATGAATCTCGTCTTCATCGCCGACAGTCTCTCCAAGGGCATCGACGGCATTCTTCTCCTGGGCTGCCGCCACGGGGAAAACTACCAGTGCCACTTCGTCAAGGGAAGCGAGCTGGCCGAAATCCGGCTGAGCAAGGTCAAGGAGACTTTGGATCGGCTGGTGCTGGAATCCGATCGAGTTCGGTTTGAGACCGTCTCCATCACCGATTACGACAGGCTCCCTGCCCTCCTGGATTCCTTTGCCGAACGCCTCGTCGAGGTTGGACCCAACCCCTACAAGGGGTACTAGTTCGAATCCCGCAAACGGTTGGCGAAAGGGCCCTCTCCCTCCGGCGCAGGGGGAGAGGGCCTACACGAGATTTCCACCGGGCCCGCCGGACCGGCTGCCGCACGGGACCCGGGAACAGTCACATTGTCCGTCAACAAGGAGTTGAATGAACCCCGGGGACCCCTCGGCTCTTCGACTCCTGATTTCACGAACCGCTATTGCCGGACGAGGTTTTCACACATTTTCCATACGATCAAATCAGGAGGCACAGGGATGAGCAACAAGGTTGATCCGAATCTCATGAAAGACTTAACGGCATTCGGTCTCAAGGATGCCGCCAAGTGTTATCACTGCGGGAACTGTACCGCAACCTGCCCCCTCTCCACTGCGGAAAACACGTTTCCGCGGCGCTTCATGCGCTACGTGCAGTTGGGGCAGAAGGACAAGATCCTCCATGCGCCCGAGCCGTGGCTTTGCTACTACTGCGGCGACTGCTCCGCCAAGTGCCCCCGAGGCGCGGACCCCGGCGAGACCATGATGGTCATGAGGCGCTACCTCACTTCCCTCTATGACTGGACGGGGTTTGCCCGGAAGTTCTACACGTCGGAAAAATTCGAAATCGTTGCGATCACCATCGTGGCAATCCTGGTGGGCGTGGGCCTGCTTCTTTTCAATACCGGCAGCCCCAATTGGGAACACGCCCACATCAATTCGGTGTGGCCTTCGGACAAGATCGAGATCGCAGACCTCGTCATGGCGGCGATCCTCTCCTTTTTCCTCATCACCAACATTCTCCGATGTGCGAAATTCGTCATGGGGGATCTCCTAACCAAGGTGCCGCTGGGGATTTACGCTCGGGAAGCCAAGGAGCTTCTCATTCACGTGCTGACCCAGAAAAAGTTCGGCCAATGCACCGACCGGATGCAGTGGTTCGTGCACCTGATGATCATGACGGGCTATGCCACCGTATTCCTGATGGTTGTGGTCCTGGTCAACGGTCTTACCGTCGAGACCCTGAAGTTCCAGCGGGACCTTCCCGAATACCCGCTGTGGCACCCAATCCGCCTCCTGGGCTACTATGCCACCTTCGCCATCATGTACGGAACCACCTATGCCATCATCGGGCGACTCAAGAAGAGCAAGCCCGTGTACAAGAATTCCCATCCCACGGATTGGATGTTCCTGATTCTCCTGCAGCTGACGACCCTCACGGGGATCTTCATCCACTTCACCCGGCTCCTGGACTGGCCGGCCACCACTTACTTCCTGTACATCGTCCACATGATGGTGGCGATTCCCATGCTGGTCCTCGAGGTGCCCTTTGCCAAGTGGGCCCATCTGGCTTACCGACCCATCGTCCTGTACCTGTTGAAGGTGAAGGAAGCCTATTTCAAGGAGCAGGCCCCGGCCGCAGAACCGGCGACGGCCGCCGTGGCGGTGAACCCCGAATAGGGATCGCCTCTCAGCACACCGGACTCTCTCAGCCCTTCCCCGTCGCGGGGAGGGGCTTTTTCGTCGGTTAGTGAGGCTGCGGGGGAGACGGTTCGATCCCTTGGAGAAACGAAGGGGTCCCGGAGACGAGTCTTTCCCACGCGTTCCAAAACCCCGATGGGCAACTCCGGCCGTCAATGAAGGGCGTCCAAGGGGCGGTCGTAGCCGGTGAGCTCCACGTACCCTTTGCCCTTGACGGGAGCTCCGGCCATGGTCCCGGCGACTCCCACGCTTCCTTCCCAGTAAGTCACCCGGGTACTGAGAGGGGTATGCATCTCCTGGTCCTCCAGGGTGGGGGTCACCACCACTTCCAGGTCCTGGGACCCGATGTGAAGAACCCAGCCGGCGGGATATCGCGCCCCCGATCGAGGACTCTTCCATTCTTTGACCACCCGGACGCGCAGGTCTTCCCAAGCGATGGGGACCACCTCCCCGGACCGGGTCACAAACGTTCCCCCGGACTGGGGTAGGAACCCTCCGTCGGCCTTCCGGAGGAGGTAGACCATCAGTTCGGTTTGGTTGGTGAATTGCAGGCTGAACCAGTCCCACCCCACGATACCCGGTTCGAGGGGGGAAGAGGCAAACTCGTGATCCATCCAGGCCTCGCCGTGCACGGGCAGGATTGTTCCTTCCCCGAGCTTCAGGGTGCCTTCGGCCTTCAAACGGGTGAAGGAGTAGTAACACGAGGCCCGTTCCTTCCCGCCCCCTTTCCGGGAATACCCCGCATCCCCGTGGAGAACCGGGGCCTTTTGAGGGACCAGAGCCAGCTCCAGGGAGAAATCCCCCGTTGCGGCCCTCAAGATGTGGCCCGATTCCCGGATCCCTGCGGACCAGTCTTCCACAAAAACCCGCGTCTCCCCTGAGTCACGAGTCACCCCCGACAGCCCGACGGCCCCCCGGGCCACCTTCTCCTCCTGGTAAAACTTCCCCCTCTCCAGGTCTGAAAGGGCCGCGTGGGCCAGGAAAATATTTTGTGTCCGCCAGGCGGAAGGGGGCTCGGGCCAGTGTTTCTCGAACCCCGGCGGACTGATTTGCCTCCTGAAAAAGGTCAGTTGGAAGCCGAAGGACCTTCCCGAGGGGGTCTCGAGGTTCCCCGTGTAGTACCACCATTCGGTGCGGTATCCCGAATGCGAACCGTGGTCCCGGGGAAACTGCAGTCCGCAGGGCCCCGTTACCGGGAGGTATTCCCCCTCCTGTCCTCCGGCCGGGGCGAGGCCGCCCAGCACCACGCACACGGCCAGGAGCACCGTCGTCGAATATCCGCAGAACCGTCGCATTCTCATGGGACCTTCGCACAGTTCCTTTCTCAGCCCTGCCTCAAGATCTGCGCCGGGGAACGACGGAATACCCACCGGCTTGCGGGGAGGGTGGCCAGCAGAGCGGCGGCGAGCACGAGGGGAAGGGAGGCCAGCAGGGAGCTCCAGTCCACGGCATACACGAAAGTCCATCCGAAGGACTGGCGGTTGATGACGTACACGAGAATCCAGGAAAGACAGAAACCGCACCCCAGGCCAATGATTTCCCCCGTAAGGACCATGAGGACCGCTTCCCACAGGATCATCCGCCGAACCTGGGAACGTTCGGCACCCACGGCAAGGAGGATATGGAACTCGCGGGCCCTTTCCAAAACCAGCACC
>JARKQW010000205.1 GCA_029974695.1 Syntrophobacteraceae bacterium
GCGGGAATCGTCACGGAAGAAATGAGGCAGGCGGCGGCGGTGGAGTCCGTCTCCCCCGAGGAGCTTCGGGACCTCATCGGGCAGGGGCTGGCGGTCCTTCCCAAGAATGTCGGCCATTCCTTTCCTATTCTGCGAGCCATCGGGAAGAATCTCAAGACCAAGGTCAACGCCAATTTGGGCACGAGCGGAGAATGTGCCAGCCGGGAGATGGAAAGTGCCAAGTTGAAGGCGGCCCTGGATGCTCAAACCGACTCCATCATGGACCTTTCTACTGGGGGAGACCTGGCCGGATTTCGTCACTTCTTCCTGGAGAATTCTCCCGTCATGGTGGGGGCCGTGCCCATCTATTCCGTCGCCACGGAGATGGTGGCCAAGCATGAGCCCCTGGACACCATGGACCCCGACCGCCTTCTTCGAAGCATCGAAAAACAATGTGCCGAGGGACTGGACTACATCACCGTCCATTGCGGAGTCACCCTGGCCTCGGTGAAGAAGCTGGAGACCTTCCCGCGCATCATGCCCTGCGTCAGCCGCGGGGGGTCCATCCACATGCATTGGATGAAAAAAAACGGCAAAGAAAACCCCCTGTACGAATACTATGACGACCTGTTGGAAATCGCCCACCGGCATGACGTGACCCTCAGCCTGGGGGACGGGTTTCGTCCGGGGACCATCCTGGACGCCATCGACGGGGCGCAGATCGAGGAGCTGATGGTCCTGGGGGAACTGGCCCGGCGGGCGTGGCAAAGGGGGGTCCAGGTCATGATCGAAGGGCCCGGCCATGTCCCTCTTCAGGAAATCCAGTCCCATATTCAACTGCAGAAGAGGTTGTGCCGGGGGGCGCCCTTCTACGTGCTGGGGCCGCTGCCCACGGACATCGCCGCGGGATACGATCACATCACCTCGGCCATCGGCGGGGCCCTGGCCGGAGCCGCGGGGGCGGATTTCCTCTGTTATGTGACTCCCGCCGAACACCTGGGCCTGCCGGTGGAGGAGGACGTGTATCTGGGAGTGATGGCGGCACGCATCGCCGGGCACGTGGCGGATATCGTCAAGGGAGTGCCCGGAGCCGTCGAACGGGATCGGCGCATTTCCATCGCTCGCCAGAACCTGGATTGGGAAGGGGTCATCCGGGAGTCCCTGGACCCGGAACTGGTGAAGCGGCGCCTGCAGATCACCCAGGACCGGGAAGCCTGCAGCATGTGCGGGAAGCTCTGCGCCGTGAAGATCAGCCGCCAGGTGCAAAACGTCTAGGCCCCCCACCGCCGGGCCCCGGTCCCTTTCCCCCCTCAAAGGGGCGGAGGGTCTCAAGACAAGCCCTCCCGTCGGGAGGATTCCCCGGGCCAAAAGCTCCCCCGCGGGCACCGTGACGGTTCGACCCCGGAGGGTTCGGGAGCAGGAGTCGCATTCGACACGTCAGGTTTCGAGCGGAGGGAGTTCCATGGGCAGACCGACGTATAAGGAACTCGAGCGGCGGATCCAGAAACTGGAGCAACTCGTTAACCTCAAGGTCTATCCCCAGGAGGTCCACCAGGAAGGACGGCCCCGGATTTACTTTCGCATGGGAGCCGACTGGACTTTCGATTTTTTCGACAAGGGAATCTCCGATCTCACGGGCTACGACCTGGAAGACTTTCTGGATCGACAGGTTTACTGGTTGGACCTGATCCACGAGGAAGACCGGGACCCGCTCCTGGATTCCATCCGGGTGGCCATGGAATCCGATCGGTACTGCCTGGCCGAATTCCGCATCCGGTGCAGGACGGGACAAACCCGCTGGATGCGAATGTCCGGCCCCATCTTCTGCGACGAGGACGGCAGACTGCAGCATATTCAGGGGATCCTATGCGACATCACGGCCCAGAAGAGCATGGAAGTGACCCTGGATTCCGAGCACGAAGTCTTCGTCTGGGTGGCCAACAGCCTCGAGGACGGCATCTACATCGTTTCCGACGATTATCGCATCCAGTTCATGAACAAGGCCCTGGTGGAGCTCATGGGAAACCACGTAGGCCGGATCTGCCACGAGGCCCTGTTTCACCGCCCATCCCCCTGTCCCCGGTCCCCCTCGGACTCCCTCCACCACGAAGGGTGCGGCATTCACCAGTACTACATGGGGGAGTTGGGCAGGACCTTCGAGGTGCGCAGTTTTCCCATCAAGACCCGCTACGGGACGGGCAAGCTGGGAAAGTTCAAGGACATCACCCGCACCAAGATGCTCAAGCACAAGGTCAAACACCTTGCCGTCCGTCACCAGGCAATCCTGGACGCCGCCAACCTGGCGGACATCGGCATCTTTCGACTCGAAACCCAC
>JARKQW010000251.1 GCA_029974695.1 Syntrophobacteraceae bacterium
ACCGCCAACCGGTGGGAGAACATCTCAAGCACCTGATCCTCATGGGTGAGCGGCCCATTGCCGGGGAAAACCTTGAAGATCTCCTCTCCCGCAGGCTTGCTCAGCTGCCGCCGCCCATCCGGATCTGTGATGCGCTGAGCAGGAATTTGCCGGGGACCGTTAAAACCATCCTCGCAAACTGCCTGATTCATGGCCGGCGCAACTTTATCGACACAATCCCCGCCTTTCCCCAAACAAGCCGAAACGCACTTGGACGGCCGGATGATGGGCAACGGGTCGTCGAGTTGCGGGAACCGCCCGCCCTGTTGGGGGGGGACCGGGCTTCGGCACTATGCGGATTCGGGAGGGGCTCAAGAGCGGTGAAAGCCTTTGGGTCCGGGGGAAATTCCCATTGAAAATCCCCCTTTCCTTTGGCATGTTGTATCCGCTGTCGGCTGCCGTCGGTCGTTGCACAAGCCGCTCCGATCCGAATTGCACAAGAATTGTATCACCAAGGAGGCTCCGGTTATGAACCGCAACAAGAAGCTCACCCGTTTTCTGGTCCTGGTTTCCGTCCTGGTTGTGCTCCCCTGGGTTGCACAGGCATGGGGACAAGCCGCCGCGCCCCAGGCTCCGTCCGCCGCTGTCTCCCCCGAGGCCCCCGCTGCAGGGGCTCAATCCCAGCCTGCCCTAACCTACCACGGCAACGTGAAAAGCCGTGTCTTCCACAAGCCCGGTTGTCAGCAGTACAACTGCAAGAACTGCACGGCGGTTCTCAAGAGCCGGGAGGAAGCGGTGAAGGCGGGCTACAAGCCGTGCGGGATGTGCAAACCGTAGGAACCTCGGGCAAGCCGCCAAGCTCTTCCGTTTCACGACCCGACCCGTCTATTCGCACTCGGCAACCTTGACGACACATCCGGGTCCGCATTCGTCCAGGGCCCTCTTCTTGGCCTGCTCTTTGGTGGAGCCCCATCCGACGCCGTAATGGGTCAAGGATGCCGCGTAGGCTCCGCAACTTTCAAACCAGAGGATCACCCGGCAATCCTCATTCCCGCTCCTTCCGCATTCGTCCAGGGCCCGGCGCTTGGCTTCCTCCCTGGAGAATGCGCCCGTCACAAACCCGTAGCCGGGTTCGCTTTCCCCGATCTCATCGTCGACGGCGATGGCTCCCACACAAAGAGCGTCTTTTGCGAACAGGAAGACAAGAGCCGGGACTACCAGGAGAAAAGCCGACTTCTTCATGAGGACCTCCTTGTTGGGACGTTCGTTGGGGAGACTGTACGCCCGCGGACTTGGACACCGCGTGGCCGTTCCTGTGGGCGGCGGAATAGGTGAGACTGCACGCCCGCGGATTTCGAGCCTTTGCCGGGTAAAGCGGATGTGTCGGCCAAGTTCCTGCTGCCGTCGAAACCCCGAGATGCCGCCTCGCAGGGGCAGGGCGGCCTCGATCCAAAAGTCTCCCGGGTTTGCCTTGGGGCGAGGGGGAGGGCAAATCCGCTCTTCCCCCGAGAGGCAAGCGGTTCCGGCCGTCCTTGACCTTGACCATTTTGACGGCGGGCTCTGCGTTGGGGAAGTTCGGTCTTTCGCCTATTACCATCGCCTGGTCGCATGTGCAACCATTCCTGCTAACGACGCCGTTTATGCGGATCGCTGCCTTTCGCAATGCCGCCGGACTCAAGCCGCGTTCGTCATCCCGGCGCAGGGGGAAATCCGGGTTTTCAAGGGCACCCGCCCCCCGGCTTCCCGGCTCATTCCAGCGGGGAGGGGGGACTTTGGATCGTCGACACCGGCCCTCTCCGGAATGGAAGGGCTGCATTGCCCTTTCCGGACTCACTCGAACCAACGGCGGAGTCTCCCCTACCCATCTCCAGGGATTGCTTCCGTAATTCTCGTTGACAAGACCCCGGCTCCAGCGTAACCCGTTTCATGGAGGAGGAGGCGTCCCGGGCGCGGCGACCAACGATTACGGGAGCAGACCTCTTTCAGCGAGGGGGCGTTTCTTGGTCATCCCGGAAGGTTCTTTGCGGGACTGCGGCACAGGCGATCACAAGGGAGGCAAGCCATGCTATTCATCACGTTTTCTCGCGAATTCGCATCGGGGGGCACGGAAATCGCCAAGAGGGTGGCGGAGAGACTCAACTGTCACTACTTCGACACGGAGGCCATCAACCAGGCGGCGGAGGAGCTGGGTTTCCTGCAGGAAGTGAAGAAGGTGGACGAGAAACCGCCCTCCTTTTTTCAGCAGCTCTTTTCCGACAAGGTGAGCTCTGGGTTTTTCCGGTTGCATTCCGTCATCTATGAACTGGCCAAGAGGGGGGATGCGGTTTTCCTGGGCCGCGGAAGCTCCATCCTCTTAAAAGACCTCAACTGTGCCCTGCGTGTGCGGATCGTGGCCTCCCGGGAAAAGCGCGTGGAAAACCTCCTGAGGGAAGGCTACAGGAAAGAGGAGGCGGACCAGATTCTGCAGAAGACCGACCGGGAGCGGGATGCGTTCGTCAAGTTTGTGTATGGGGTGAATTGGGACGATGCCAGGTACTACGACCTGGTGCTCAACATGGATAAACTGAGCACCGACATGGCGGTGGAAACCGTGGTAAACTTGGCCCGATCCAGCGACATCCGGACCGCCGGCATCGAGTGTCAAAAGGCCATCGAGGTCCTGGCATTGACAAGCCGCCTGCAGGCTGCGATCGTGGACGCAGGTCCCGCTTTTGACCACGGCCACAGCGTTTCCGTATCGGTGACGGTGCCGGAGCCGGGAAAGGTGGTGCTCTCCGGCTGGGTGGCCAATGAAGCGGGCAAGAAGAAGGCGGAAGACATCGTGCGGTCCATCAAGGGGGTGGAGACGGTGGAAAACACGATCCGTATAGTGCGTGCCACCCGGGTGAAAGACTAGATCCGCCCCAAGAGCGGTCGCATTCCATGGAAAGGGGGACGGGCCGGGACCTGTGGGCTGGATGCCCGGTGTGACCCCGGCCCTTCCCGGATTCCTCCGGCCTCCCGTCTTTCCATCCCGCCCCGGGAAGCTCACGGGATGAGCGACAAGATCCTGTGATGGTATTTTGTCATGTCCGGGACGACGGCCTGCTTGTCGACCATCTGGAAGGTCTTGAGCTTCCGGTGGATTTCCTTTCTCAGTCCCTTGAACTCCCCCTTGCCCGCAATGTACTTGAGAAGGCTCAGGTCTTCCAGTCCGTCCCGAAAAAGTTCCAGGCGAAGAGAAGGGACGATCTTACCGGAATCCTTCAGTCTATAGAGAAGAATCCCTCTCTTGTATTCCCTGGGAGCTCCCGTTGTGGACATTTCTTGAACATCCCCCTCCCAATCGTTCAAACCCCAAAAGTAGTAACCGTCCAACCTGAATTTCCAGAGCAAATACCCAATGGCCCTCATGTCATAGGTGTAGGACTTGCGGTTGACTCCATGCAGTGAATTCGCGTACAGAATACACTTCTTTCCACCCGTCTTTGCCTCGAGTACCGTCGGCCGGTCCAGGTATCGGATATTGAGACTCCACGTATCCACATAGGGCGATAGGCCGGAGTCCGGCGGTTCGGTGAGTTCCAGCCTCAAATTCGGTTGGTTTTCTTTGATGAGTCGAGAGGTATTGTAGACTTGGTTGTATTGATCGGCTTGGGGTTCATCCCAGCAGCGGAAAGAGAAAACATCCCGATATTTCTTATCCTGAAGCAAGTCATCGAGGTTGTTCAAATAATCTACTTCATCCCTGAGCCATTGTTTGTATCCGTCCGCGCTGTCCGGGTAGGGGAAGGCACGTCTGTGGCCGTACATGGTCTTGTTGGGGATGCGAATCGCCTTGTATCCCAGGGAAAGGATTCGATCGCACAGCTTCTTGAACCCCTCCGGACGTCTTCGAACGTGCCATTCCGTGGATACGCCGCAAATCCCGGTAAACCCGTAGTCTCTCAGGAACTCGATGAGATCGAAGCTCTTGTCCTCTTTCAGACAACCCTGAATGAGCAAATTCGGCAAAGATATTGGGACATTGTGGACGTGCACAAGCACCTTCGACTTGAGGGACGTGGTCTCTCCCGAAAGGGTGAGCATGAGCTCATAGAAACCAGCACTGTTCGGGAGGGACTTGATCTTGAGAAAGAGAAGATTGTCCGTTTCGCTGAAAACCATTGGGCTTGCGAACTCGACGGGCACCAGGATGTCGGGAACCCTGCCCCGGTTCCCTTCGGAACCGGGGACCCATTCGGCTTTCCACAGGCTTACTTCCAGGGCGTGCTCCCAACCCGCGGGCTCGAGGGTCGCCTGAACTTCCTCTTCGGGGGGAGAATCCAAGATCAACCGGACGGGCTGGATTTCCGCCTCTCCAATGCCCATGTGGACCGGTCCCCGACTTGCGGGAAGGGATGCCAATCTTCCTTTGGTCAAAGGGATTTTGGACAGGGGGTAGAGCGAGCTCTGCGGGGTCCGGGACGCGGCACGGCAGGAAGGAATTTCCCACTGAGCGACGACAAGGAAAGCCAGCAGCCAAAGTACCCGGGCAATTCCGGGAATCCTCCCCTTCTCCCGAAAGCACTTTCCTCCCGGCAGAGTCCCGTGGTACGGCTTCCCGGAAGCACCCGGCGAAAAACGGGCCGTGGAGAAAGCCCTGCCGTGGTTCGGAACTCTTTTGCTTTTTCCCATCGATCCTCCCGGGATTTGGCGCCGAGAAACCCTCAAAAAACCCGTTCCCGGGAATGGTAGGTGCCCGTGATCGCCCTCTCAATGGGGTGAACCCCGTAATTTCCCGGTCCCGTTTCTTGTATTCCGCCCAGGGGGGATTCCCGGGAAGATGGGGTTCAAACTTCTCCAAATCCGATTAGGGGGTTGGTGGACCCCTTTCGTCGGCTGCAGAAATGAAAGTAACGGGAACCTCGACGGGAAGATCAAGGTTCCAAGTCAATGGAATGGAGCTGGAAATAGCCGAGCACTTTCCGTGCCCGGGTGGGTTTGATATGATGAACATCCCTGTCCATATCCGACGGTCCCGTCGCCCACAGCGAGGTTGCAGTCAGGGGCCGGGCACCAAAGAAAGGAGGCAGCCGATGATTACGATGGAACTGACTCCTGAAGAGGCCGCGGTTCGGCGGCGAGTCTTCCTCTGCCGTCTCTCCGAGCTCCGAGATGGAATCGGACACACGGACAGCAGGAATGTCGGGAACTGCTGAAAGGGTAAGAAGCGGTTCTAAGAAAGGTTGTCGGGCATCTTGAGAAGGAAGGCGCAGGAAAAACCACCCAACGGCAAAAGCGTGGAAACCTTTAACCCGGGGGCCGGGAGCCCGAGCTCCGGCTCGGGCGGGTCCCGGGGGAGAAGTTTGTGCCCGGTTCGGGGGTAGAGGAAAACGGACCCGATCGGCGTTGGGCTCCGGCCCATCATGCAGCTTCGTTTGCCGATTTTTGAAAAGGGACTTGCCATGAATCGCAGAATCGGAACGGTATTGGGACTCATCGTCGCCCTCGGCTTTCTGGGGAACGTTTGTCTGGCGACGGAAGGAGAGGCAACCGAGGGGAAAAACCCCGTGGTGGCTCTCAAGACCTCGGAAGGAACGATTCGTATCGAGCTCTGGCCGGACAAAGCCCCCGTCACGGTCAGAAATTTCCTGAGATACGTCGAGGAAGGCTTTTACAGCGGGACGATCTTCCACCGGGTCATCGACGATTTCATGATCAAGTTGGGAGGAATGACGCCGGACATGAAGCCCAAGTCTACTCATGAACCAATCAAGAACGAGGCGGCACCGGACTTGAAAAACTACCGGGGAACCATCTCCATGGCCCGAACGGGAATGGTGGACAGCGCCACCTGCCAGTTTTTCATCAATGTG
>JARKQW010000294.1 GCA_029974695.1 Syntrophobacteraceae bacterium
GCAGTTGGTGGTGCAGGATGCGTTGGAGAGGATCCGGTGGTGGGTCGGGTCGTACTGCTCGTGGTTGACCCCCATGACGATGGTTTGATCCACCTGCTTGGCGGGCGCCGAGATGATGACCCTTTTGGCCCCGGCCTCGAGGTGAGCCGATGCCTTGGGTCCCGTGGTGAAAATCCCCGTGGATTCCACGACCAGGTCGACTTCCAGATCGTCCCAGGGAATCCGGGACGGTTCCCGTTCCGCAAAGGACCGAATGGGAAACCCGTTGATCACCAGGTCCTCCCCTTTCGCCTCCACGGTTCCCGAAAATTGCCCGTAATTGGTGTCGTGCTTGAAGAGTCGAGCGTTGGTCCGAACGTCAAACAGGTCGTTGACGGCCACAACCTGCAGAGTGTCGGGGTGTCGCTCCAGGGCCGCCTTGATGACCTGGCGACCGATCCTGCCGAATCCGTTGATTCCGACTTTTAGCATGGCGGCTCCTCTCCTCCCTAGTTCTCGTCGACACGGTAGCGGTCGGCCACGAGCAGCTCGAAATCCCCTCGAAGGGTTTGATGCATCTTGGCGTTCTCGAGGGCCAGGCCGCTAAGGCGCGCCATGGCTTCGAGGAACCTCATCTCGTCTTCGTCAAAACGGCGAACCTCGCCCGAGTAGATCCTGAGCACTCCCACCGAAACCCCTCCCGCGGTCAGGGGGGCCACCAGAACCGAGAAGATGCCTTCCTGTTTGGCCTTTTCAGGGTACTGAAACCGGGGGTCGGTTTGAGCGTTTTCCAGGTAGACGGTCTTTCCGCCCAAGGCTTCCCGGTCCAGGGGCGACTCCTCGATGAGAACCGGACCTTTGCGAATGTAGCCTTCGCTGAGCCCGACGGAACAGCCGAAAATCAACTTCCGCCGCCGATGGTCCAGGAGGCGGAGGCTGCACGCCTTGGATCCCACGGCCTTGACGGTGGATTCCACGATGCTTCTCATCACTTCCTCATGGTCCAGGGACCCAACGATTCTCTCCAACGCCTCGCACAACGCCTCGAAAAAGACCCGCTCCTCCTCCATCGTTTCCTCCTTCGACCGATGCCCTCGTAAACGGGGGACAAGCTCGCCCCCCGGAGATGATGATGCCCGCTCCTGATGGCAGAGGGTGCCATGGACGGGCTCCACTTGTCCACGATGTTTTGAGGAAAAAGTCCTACGCCAACCGACTGGAAAGGACTTCCCTGCCTTGGCTTGATCCTGCGTTGAGCGATTTCGGCAGCATCGATCCGTCCTGCCCGCGAAGGCGGGCATCCA
The DNA here is from genome assembly GCA_029974695.1 of Syntrophobacteraceae bacterium. Lineage (GTDB taxonomy): Bacteria > Desulfobacterota > Syntrophobacteria > Syntrophobacterales > Syntrophobacteraceae > JAGPLX01. Next base: position 1,284 of record JARKQW010000294.1, read on the forward strand.
AAGGGTATGCACGCTCTTTCCGGATTCCCGCCTGTACGGGAACGAGGAAACGGGATTCGTACCCGCCAAGTCGCTCGATCGGGTGTGATTTCTCCGGAAAGGGTCGGATAGCTCTCGAACCGGCCGACGGGTCCCGGGTCGTCGGCGAATAACTTAGTATCTTCGGTGGTTTGTGGGTGGAGCGAGAATTCGGGGCCCAGGATCGAGGGTTCCGGGACGCCGGATGAGGACCCCGCGAAATCTCGTGCTCCTGGGAGACCGCTCCCTCCTCGACACGCAACGCAGTTGTCTCTTTGACATCTCCGGGGTTTTATAGGAGACTCTCGAAAGGGGGGCTCGCGTGCCTCCATGAGGCTTTCTCCCATGGGCAAAAGAAAATGGAAGTCCTGCTCCAACGGTGTACGGCGGTTCCTTTCCCGGATGGGGAAAAGCGGCGAAGCGTTTGCACCCACTCTCAAGGAGGCAGCGGCCATGAAGAAATCCCTGATGCGGACGGTCC
>JARKQW010000372.1 GCA_029974695.1 Syntrophobacteraceae bacterium
ATGGGGGCGGGGGCCTTCGTCTGCGGCGAAGAGACGGCCTTGATGCAGTCCATCATGGGACGCCGGGGACAGCCCGTACCGCGGCCCCCCTACCCCGCCCAGAAAGGCCTTTGGGGCGGCCCCACTCTGATCAACAACGTCGAGACCTTCGGCAACATTGCCATGATCATCGCCAAAGGGGCCTCCTGGTATGCCGGTTTCGGCACCGAGAAGAGCAAGGGCTCCAAAATCTTCGCCCTGGCCGGGAAGGTGGTGAACACCGGCTTGATCGAGGTCCCCATCGGAATCACCCTCCGGGAAATCGTCTACGAGATCGGCGGCGGGATTCCCGGCGGGCGTGCCTTCAAGGCGGCCCAGACGGGAGGGCCCAGCGGGGGCTGCATTCCCGCCGAGTTCCTGGATGTCCCCATCGACTATGAGAGCCTGGCAAAACTGGGCTCCATCATGGGCTCCGGGGGACTCATCGTCATGGACGAGACGAGCTGCATGCCGGACGTAGCCAAGTTTTTCATGGAATTCTGCATGGATGAGAGCTGCGGCAAATGCAATCCCTGCCGCGGAGGCACGGTCCAGATGCACCGAATTCTCGAGCACATCACCGACGGCTCGGCCACCATGGACGACCTGACCAAGCTCGAGGACCTGTGCATGATGGTGAAGGAAACCAGCCTGTGCGGCTTGGGTCAGACCTCCCCCAACCCGATTTACAGCACCCTGCGGTACTTCCGGGATGAGTACGAGGCCCATATCAGGGATCACCACTGCCCGGCCGGAGTGTGCCAGTTCGGCGCCAAGGCCCAATAGGCTCGCGAAGGAGTGTTTTCGGAACCTCGAACGGTCCCATCACCAACGGAGGTATCATAATGTCGGTTGTCACCCTTACCATCGATGAAAAACTGGTCAGCGCCCAAGCGGGCAAAACCGTTCTGGACGCTGCCCGGGAAGCCGGGATCGATATTCCCACCCTCTGCCACCTGGAAGGGCTGACCCCTCGGGGCGGCTGCCGCCTTTGCCTGGTCGAGATGGAGGGGAACCCCAGGCTCCTGGCCTCGTGCGTCACCCAGGTCCAGGAGGGGATGACCATTCGGACCCATACCGAGCGGATCGTCAAGTACCGCAAGATGATGATCGAGCTCCTCCTGGCCGAGCGCAATCATGTATGCGCCGTCTGCGTCATGAACGGCCATTGCGAACTCCAAGCCATGGCGGCAAAGCTCGGTGTGGACCACGTGCGCTACGACTACCTGAATCCCGCCCTGGCAATGGATGCCAGCCACGAGCGTAATGTCCGGGACCCCAACCGGTGCATCCTGTGTGCACGGTGCGTCCGGGTCTGCGACGAGGTGGAAGGGGCCCACTGCCTCGATATGATGGGGCGCGGAATTCATTGCAACGTCATCACCGGAATGAACCAGCCGTGGGGGAAGGCCAAGAGCTGCACCGCATGCGGCAAGTGCGTCCAGGTATGTCCCACGGGGGCGCTCTTCAAGCAGGGAGCCACGGTGGCCGAAATGGAGAAGCAGCATGACTTCCTGATCTGGATTCTGGATGGTCGAGACAAAAAGATATGGCATTGGTCCAGACAATAGGAGAAGCCCGACATGACCACACAAAACAGTAAAGTACGGTTGGCCACCACGTGGTTTGGCGGTTGCGCCGGCTGCCATATGAGCTTTCTGGACTTGGACGAACGGCTCATCGATGTCCTGGGGCTGGTGGACATTGTGTTCGGCCCCGTGGTGGACATCAAGAAGTTCCCGGACAACGTGGACGTGACCCTCATCGAGGGAGCCGTCGCCAATTCGGACCACGTGAAGGAGGCCAGGGAGATTCGCCGCAAGAGCAAGATCGTCATCTCCTTCGGCGACTGCGCAGTGACGGGAAACGTCCCCGCCATGCGCAACGCCCTGAAGATCGACGACGTGCTCACGGCCGTCTATGCCGAAGGCCCCGGCAAGTCCCCCCCCAGCGGGGAGCTTCTGGACATCATGCCGGTTCTGTTGCCCAAGGTCCTCCCGGTTCACCAGGTAATCCCCGTGGACCTTTACTTGCCGGGATGTCCCCCTAATCCGGACCGCATTTTTGCCGCCGTCGCGGCCCTGCTCAAGGGGGAACCGGTGACCCTGCCCGAGGAGATGCGCAGCTTCGGGTAGTTCCGTAAAGAGCGGCCGGACGACGGACCCGACCCTCGTCCGTATCCCAGCGAACCAGAAAATCTGTCGGTAAAGAAGGACGACTATGGCACAGACACTCCATATAGAACCTGTCACTCGGATTGAAGGCCACGGCAAGATTTCCATTCACCTGGACGACGCCGGCCAGGTGACGGATGCCAGGTTTCACGTGACGGAATTCCGGGGCTTCGAGAAATTCTGCGAAGGAAGGACCTATCCGGAAATGCCCGGCATCACCATGCGAATCTGCGGCATCTGCCCGGTGAGTCACATGCTGGCTTCGGCAAAAGCCTGCGACAACATCCAAAGCGCCAAGGTCCCGCCGACGGCCATCAAGCTTCGCCGCCTCATCAACCATGCCCAATACGTCCAGAGCCACGCCTTGAGCTTTTTTCACCTCAGTGCTCCGGACCTCATCCTGGGGATGGAAAGCGACCCGGCCACCCGGAACGTGGTGGGAATCATCCAAGCCAACCCCGAACTGGGGCGTCGGGCCATCCGCCTGCGTCAGTTCGGCCAGGAGATCATCCGGGGGGTGACCGGAAAGAGCGTCCATCCCTCCTGGGCTACCCCCGGAGGGGTCCGGGACCCTCTCAAGACCGAGCAGATTGAGTACATCAAGAAGAACTTGCCCGAGGCCTTCGAGACCGTGGAAATCGCCTTGAACTGGCTCAAGGACCACTCCGATCGGTTCGAGCGGGAAAAAGCGACCTACGGGGACTTCCCCAGCCTCTACATCGGGCTGGTGACCCCGGAAGGCGGCCTCGAACACTATGACGGCCTTCTGCGGGTCATGGATGCCGACGGGAAGATCCTGGAACCGGGACTGCCCCTGGATCGGTACCGGGAGATCATCGCCGAAGCGGTGGAACCCTGGAGCTACCTCAAGTTCCCCTACTACAAACCCTACGGCTACGCCCGAAACGGTGACGGCGTCCGGCCCGGAATGTACCGGGTAGGACCCCTGGCGCGTCTCAATCTCTGTGATTTTGCGGGGACCCCCCTGGCGGACCGAGAATTGAGGCAGTTCCGGAGGCTGGCCAATTCACCGGGCAAACCGGTCAGCAGCAGCTTCCACTTCCACTATGCCCGGCTCATCGAGCTCACTTTCGCCCTCGAACGTATCGCCGAGCTGGTGGCCGAT
>JARKQW010000382.1 GCA_029974695.1 Syntrophobacteraceae bacterium
GCTGCAGCAACTCATTCGGGAGAAGCTTGCCGAGGCGGAGATCAAGCGGTTGAAGATCACCGTGTCGGACGGCGAGGTGGATTCGGCCATCCAGAACCTCAAAGCCGAACACCACGTCACCGATGCCCAGTTCGAGGAGGCCCTCCGCCAGGAAGGCGAAACCTTGAAGAGCTTCCGCAACACCGTCAAGAAGCAGATCGAACAGAGTCGCCTCATGGACCGGGTCCTCAAGTCCAAGATCGTCATCACCGATGAACAGGTGAATGCTTACGTGAGGACGGCCCCGCCCCCCACGGTACCCACCAGGGAAAGCCTGCGGATCAGTGTCATCTTTCTGCCTTCGGGCGACGACGGGAAACAGGCCCAGGCGGCCCAAAAACAGGCAAAGGAAATCCACAATCGGTTGAAAGGCGGCTCGGATTTTGGCCGCATGGCCAGGGAATATTCCAAGGGTCCCGCCTCCGAGGAAGGCGGTGACGTGGGTTTCGTGGAACTCGGGGACCTGGCTCCTCCCATCGCCGCCGCCGTCAGAAAGCTCAAGAAGAACGATTTCAGTGAACCCGTAGTGACCCCGGCGGGGGTCTACATCGTGAAGCTGCTGGATGTTCGAACGGAAAGACCGGACCCGGGCGAGATGGACAACAAGGAGAGAATCCGCAGGGAGCTCTACCAGAAAGAGGTCAACCGGCAGTATGAGAATTGGATGAAGGAGCTGGAAAGCCGCTCCTTCATTCAGATTACCCTCTAAACTCCAGCGCAGGGCAGGCGATCATGAAAGAGCTTTCGGAATATCTCAAGTCGGAGAGATTGAAGCGAGGCCGGTCCCTCAAGGAGATGTCGGGAGAGGTCCGAGTCAGCGTCGGCATGCTGCAGGCGTTGGAGGAAGGAGATTTCGACCGGATCGGAACGACCCTCCTGATCCGCAGCTTCATCCGAGCCTATTGTTCCTCGTTGGGGATCGATCCCGCGCCCTTGCTGGAACGATACGAAGCGGAGATCCGAGCCCAGGACAAGCAGGAGGAGGGAATTCGGCGCTACGGCATATGGATGCGGTCCCTAAGAGGAAAGAGACGGGTGGGGATCCTGGTTCTGCTGATCCTGGCCCTCCTCTTGGCCGCAGCCATTTACGGGGGCGTGTGGTACTCGGAAAGGCTTGCCCGCCTGGCCGTCCTGCAGCAGACGGGTCCCGACGTGAATCCTCAGCAGGAACTGCCCCCCGACCTCATCCAGGGGACCCTTGCCCCTGCCCAGGCGGGACTTCACAAGGAGGTGAAGCCGTCGGAGTCGAGGACCCTCGATCCATCGGCGGGACCCGGCGTTTCGACCGGTAAGAGCGGCGGACCCGCCGTCGTCTCCCTGCAGAGTCCCGAAGCCCCCGACGGGACATCCGCCCCTTCACCGCCTCCCACAGACCGAGCCCCTTCGGACAAGTACCCGGCACCGGCGACGGGGGAGGCCGCCCTCAAGCGTTTCGAGGTCGAAGCGCTGGAGCTGACTTGGGTCCAGGTTCGGGTGGACGATAAGGCGGAAGAAAACCTCCATCTGATGCCCGGAGAAAAGCGCGCATGGGAAGCCCGAAAAGACATGAAGGTCGTGATCGGAAATCCCCGGGGAGTCCGGATGATGTGGGAAGGCAAACCCCTCGAAATCAAGGGTAAACCCGGAAGCGTGCTCAAGTTCCGCCTGCCCGGTTACGCCGCCGCCAAGACTTCAAAACCGCGATAGAAGCGCCCATGGGAAAACGGTCGGCCCCGGGGGCTTTTGCCGGGAGCCGCCGGAACCGAGAAGTCCGGGTTCCCGCGCACCCGGTGCGGGATGGACCGAAAAGCCGTTTCGATTCGTGAATCCAAGGGCGCAGAGACAAGCATGCGCCGGCCGACAAAGTTTCTAGGACGGATCCATGACCCGCTTCTTCACCCTCCTCCGGCTCCTCTCGTCAAGGGAGGGGAGCAAGCAGGCTTTCCCCTCGAGGGAGGGCGGAAAGCTTCCACTCCCCCAATGACCACACGCACCACCGAGGCCATGATTCTGCAGACCAGAGACTACGGGGAATCCGACCGTCTCGTCTCCTTCCTGGCCCGCACGGGGGGGAGATTGCAGGGGATCGCCAAAGGAGCAAGGCGCAGCAAAAAACGCTTCGTCCATGCTTTCGAGCCGGGGAGCCTCGTCGAGGTAACCTATCGGGCGCGCAAGTCGCTGGCGTGGATCGAAGGCTGCAAGCTTATCGAGCCGCACCTGGGCCTCAGGACCGATGTGGAACGATGGGGATACGCAGCCCTGGTATCGGAAATCCTCCTCGAGATGGTTCCCGAAGCGGAACCCCAGGACGAGCTTTTCGAACTGGTCCGGCAAACCTTCGGGCGATTGACCGGGGACAAAGACCCCGTAAATGTGGTAGTGTTGTTTCTCCTGCGTTTTCTCGACCTGGCAGGCTACCTGCCGTCCCTGGAGGCCTGCGGGGTGTGTGGGAAACCGTTGAGCCGGGCAAGGCGATGGAATTGGGATCTGCACCGAGGGACCCTGAGCTGTCCGCAGCATTCGCCCTTCCCTTCGGAAGCCCTTGCCCTGGACCTGGGGACCCTGATGCTCATCGGCCGGAGCAGGACGGTTCCCCTGGACCGACTCTGGAGACTCCGGGTGGCTCAGGGTAGGAAAATGTCGGTCCTGAGGGCTTTGACCGGATGGGTTCAGGGGTACATCCGGAAGGATCTCAAGAGCCTGCACCTCCTGGACCAGGTACGATCGACGCAGGACCCATGAATCACGAACAATGAGGGAAATCCTTGGAGTGGCTGGGACAGTTTGAGACAATCGCCCAACAATACCCCATGGTGGGGCTTTTGCTGGCCTTTGTGGGCGGCGTCCTGGCCAGCCTGACTCCCTGTTCCTATCCCATGCTTCCCATTACGGTGGCTTTTGTGGGAGGCAAGGCGTGCGGGAGCCGGTGGCGGGGCTTTACCCTTTCCGTCTTTTATGTCCTGGGGCTGGCCGTCGTCTATTCGGCCCTGGGGGCCTTTGCCGCTTTGTCGGGCCAGCTCTTCGGGGCACTCACCAACTCCCGATGGACCTATCTGCTCGTTGGAAACCTGTGCCTGTTCTTCGGTCTGGCCATGTTGGAGGCGGTTCCGCTCACCCCCCCCGCGTTCTTGAACCGGTTGAAGGTGCGGGACCTTCCCGGGCACGATATACTTACCAGCGTATTGCTGGGCGGCGCTTCGGCCCTGGTGGTCAGTACCTGCACCACACCCATCCTGGCGGTCCGGTTGACCCTGGTGGCCGCACGCCAGAGCGTCGCGTGGGGCATCGGGCTGCTCTTTGCCTTCTCCTACGGCCTGGGCACTTTGGTGATCCTGGTGGGTACCTTCACGGGACTTTTGAGTTCCTTGCCGCGGTCGGGGGTCTGGACCCGGCGGGTCCAGAAGTTCTTCGGGCTGATCATGGTCCTTGCCGCCGAGTACTATTTCATCAAAACAGGGGAGTTGTGGCTATGAAGAAGAATCGGGGTCGGATGACGTCCTGGTGGATCTTGATCGCGTGCGCGGCGGCGTTGCCGCTCCTTTGGGGTGCCCACGACGTCAAGGCTTCCCCGGACGATATCCGCTTGGCGTCTTGGCTGGCCCAAGACAAGAAGGCCGCTCCGGATTTCGAGCTTCCGGACCTGAACGGGTCCCAGGTGCGATTGAGCGCGTACCGGGGCAACCGCCCGGTGCTGCTCTATTTCTGGGCCACCTGGTGTCCTTCCTGCCTGGCGGCAAAACCCGAAATTGCCAAACTTCGCGACAAGATCGGCCGGGACAGCATGGAGATCCTGGGAATCAACGTGGGCAACGGCGACACCCTCGATCGGCTGAAACGCTACCAGCAGGGACACCCCGTTCCCTGGCCCGTCCTCTTCGACGCAGCCGGAAAGGTCACCCGGTCCTATCGTGTGCAGGGAATCCCTCACTTCGTCCTTGTGGATACCGAAGGGAACATGGTGTACTGGGGCAACAGCCTCCCTGCGGACCCCAAGAAATACCTCAAGTAACCCTTTGAACCCTTGGATCCCTCGGGCCCTGAAGCCGTCGGCCTCGGTGCCGCACCCCGACTCAATCTTCGATGGGAGGTCCCTATGAAGGATGTGATCACAGTCATCATGGCGGGTGGACGCGGTGAGCGGCTCATGCCCCTCACCCGGGATCGCTCCAAACCCGCAGTGCCCTTCGGGGGGGTCTACCGCCTCATTGACCTTCCCCTGAGCAACTGCATCAATTCCCAGCTTTACAAGATCGTGATTTTCCCCCAATACAAGAGCCAGTCCATGGTGGATCATATCGAGGAAGGCTGGAACATCTTTTCTATGGACCTGGGCCACTACATCCGGATTGCGGCCCCCCAGCAACGCTTGGGGGCGGAGTGGTATCGGGGCACCGCCGATTGCGTCCGTCAGAACCTCTTTCTCATCGAGCGGGAGAGGCCCCGCCACCTGCTGATTCTTTCGGGCGATCACGTCTACAAGATGGACTACACCATCTTTCGGGAATACCATGAGCAGCAGGGCGCCGACGTGACCGTGGCTCTCCTCGAAGTCGAGCGAAGCACCGCGTCCGGTTACGGCATTGCCGAGGTGGACAACAACTTTCGCATCGTGGCGTGGGAGGAGAAGCCCAAGGACCCCAAGCCCATTCCCGACGATCCCGAGCGGTCCCTGGCCTCCATGGGCATCTACCTGTTCAAGACCGAGGTCCTCCTGGAGTTGCTCAAGAAGACGGACTACGACGACTTTGGGAAGGACATCATCCCCAACTACCTGCAAACCTTGAAAATTATCGCCTATCCCTACCGAAGACTGAACCGTATCAAGGACTACATTCGCCTGATGGATCCCGAAGGCTCCCGAAAAATGCAGCTGACGGAACAGACCCGGGATTCCCAGTACTGGCGGGATGTGGGCACCCTGGACGCCTATTGGAACGCCAACATGGACCTGACGGGGGTCGATCCCTTCTTCAACCTGTACGGTTCCCTGTGGCCCATTCGGACCTTCCAGCGCCAGTATCCTCCCGCCAAGTTCGTTTTCAACCAGCGGGAAGGGAAAAATCCCCGGGTGGGGACCGCCGTGGATTCGCTGGTGGCGCCGGGGTGTATCGTCAGCGGGGGGACCGTCCGCAGCTCCGTGCTATCCTACAACGTCATGGTCCGCAGCTGGGCGGAAGTGGATGAATCCGTCATCATGGACAACGTGGAGGTGGGACGCCACTGCAGGATCAAGAAGGCCATCATCGACAAGCACAATGTGATCCCGCCCCACACCCAGATCGGCATCGATCCCGCCGAAGACAGAAAGCGATTCGTGGTGACCCCCCGGGGAATCGTGGTGGTTCCCAAGGGCTATTTTCAGCCCGACTCTTAGGCCCTTCTTCCGCTGCGGACTAGGCGCAAAGGTCCGGTTTTCGCCGGGAAAAGCCCGCAGCCTCCTCGAAATGGCGGGCGATTCGCAAGACGAGGTCTTCCCGGAAATGAGGCCCCAGGATTTGGAGCCCGACGGGGAGTCCCTCCGAGGTAAAACCGCACGGCACCGAGATTCCCGGGATTCCAGCAAGACTTGCCGGGAGGGTGAACACGTCGCTCAGGTACATCTGGAGAGGATCGCCGGTTTTCTCCCCCACGCGAAAAGCAGGCGTTGGAACCACAGGGGTCAGCAGGGCGTCGCAGGTTTGGAAGGCGTCCAGGAAATCCTGCCGAATCAGGGTCCGGACCTGGGAAGCCTTCCGGTAGTAGGCATCGTAATATCCCGCCGAAAGCACATAGGTACCCAGCATGATGCGCCGCTTGACCTCGGGTCCGAAGCCCCGGGACCGGGTTTCCCGGTACATGGCGGCCAGTTCCCGGGCATCGGAAGCCCGAGTCCCGTACTTGACCCCGTCGTAGCGGGCCAGGTTCGAGCTCGCCTCGGCGGGTGCAATGATGTAATAGGCCGCCACTCCATAGGCCGTGTGGGGCAACGAGACCTCCACCACCTCCCCCCCCAGTTCCCTGCAGGTTTCAATGGCCTGTCGCACCCGGGACAGGACGTCCGGGTGCATCCCCTCCACGAAATACTCCCGGGGAATCCCCAACCGAAGCCCGTCCACGGGCTCCCGGATGCACTCCGGATAATCGGGGACGGGGAGATCCACGGAAGTGGAATCCCGACGGTCGTAACCCGCCACGACATGGAGCAGCAGGGCCGCGTCCCGAACGTCCTTGGTGATGGGTCCGATTTGATCCAGGGAGGAGGCAAAGGCCACGAGTCCGAACCGGGATACGCGCCCGTAGGTGGGTTTGAGACCCACGACCCCGCAGAAGGAACCCGGCTGACGAATGGATCCCCCCGTGTCCGTTCCCAGGGACCCGGCGCACAGGTCCGCAGCCACGGCCGCCGCCGAACCGCCGCTGGACCCTCCCGGCACTCGATCCAGGTCCCACGGGTTGCGGGTCGGCCCGAAGGCGGAGCTCTCCGTGGACGATCCCATGGCAAACTCGTCCATGTTGGTTTTCCCCAGGAGGACGGCACCCGAGGCTTTCAATTTTTCGATGACCGTGGCGTCGGAAGGGGGCAAGTAGTTTTCCAGGATTTTGGACCCGCAGGAGGTGCGGATTCCGCGGGTGCAGAGGACGTCCTTGACGGACAGGGGAACCCCGGCCAGGGGAGGGCCTTCGAGGTCCTTTTCTCCCCGATCGTACCGCGCGGCCTCCTCCAAAGCCTCGTCGGCCATCACTTTCACGTAGGAATTCACCCTGGGGTCCAAGGCCTCAATTCTTTCAAGATAACGGCGCACCACCTCGGTCACGCTCACTTCCCTGCGAACCAGTCGTCGGCGCAACTCATGAATGGTCAGAGCGGTCAAATCCATGGAAGAAACCTTTCGGTGGGATGATCAGATGACCTTGGGGACCAGGAAATTCACCCCGTCGCTTTGGGGCGCATTGGCCAACGCCTGTTCCCGGGGCAGAGATTCCCGAACCTCGTCCTCCCGGAACACGTTTCGCAGCTCGATGGCATGGGTGGTCGGCGAAACCCCCTCCGTGTTCAGCTCGTTCAACTGGTCCATGTAGCCGAGGATCTGGTTCATCTGTTCCGTCATTCTCGACTCTTCCTGTTCGGACAACTCGAGGCGCGCCAGATCGGCCACGTGGCGCACCTCTTCCCTCGTGATCTTTTCCTTCATGGGAATCCCCGCTTTCCAACGGTGTCAGGAGTTCAATCCGGATGAGGCAACGATCTTCATGCGAACCCGCGTTCCTTTCCCGAATTCCGGCGAAAGCCGGATCTCACGGCGCGTGGCGGCAACGGCATCCTTCCACTTCAATCCGCCGCCTTGTGGAACGTTTCCATGGTGTAACATTCCCGAAAGGCGCCCAGGACCTCGGCAAGGCCCGGGATCTTGCAGTGGGCCAGGAGCTGTTCCGTGAGGACGTGGACCCGCTTTTCCTCCGCCAGTTGCTCTGCGGGAGTGCTGTCGAAGCTTTGCAGAAACCGTGCAAACCGCACCACGTGGATGAGCTCGTGGGTGGCAATGTAGGCCGTGAGGGGAAAGAGACGGACGTGAGCATCCCGGACTATGGCCTGCCGAATGACATGGTCCTGCAGGCAGATCTTGAAGTAGTCTCCCGGTTCGCTTCCCCGGAGTCGCAGGTGAGGAGACCTCTGATAGCGGCGGATCTGGGCAAAGGCATGGTCGGTGATTTCCCCGTCGGCCAGGTCTTTGAGGGACTGGATGTCGTAGCGATACCGCTTCCATTCGGAGGTCGAGATCTTGAAGAAATCGCTGATGAGCTCCTCGGAAATCTCTACGGACTCCCTCAGAACCGCGATTTCCTCCTCTCCGAAAGGGACCCTTTCCACGATTGAAGTACTCTCTTGCCCTTGACCCACGTTTGCCAACCCCGTACCCTTCCCCCGGGCTCCCGCTCCGTGACCCCTCCGGAACCGACATCCGTCGGGGGTCCCGGGATAAGAAAACGGTTCCTTGTACAAAAAATCATCCCTTTGATCAAACCCTTCTTGAACCTTGCCCCACAGGGGACCGACGGTCAAAAGGAGACACAACTCCGGATGCAGGCTCCTTCCACATGGTAGCGGGTTCGAACGGCCCGCCTGCAGACCCCGTCTCAGGGGGATGCATCCGTTAGCGAAGGTCCCTCGAAGCCGTCGTCCCGGGCACCGGACAAAAGCCTCCCTGCGTTCTCCCCGCACACGGCCCTCATCTCTTCCGGGGACAGAACCCCCTGCATCTCGTGGAAATAGCGCCGGGGCCTCAGGAGGGGACCATCGCTCCCCAGCAGGACCCTTTCCTTGCCCACGATGTCCAGGACCGTGCGGTACACGGATGCACGGTACAGGAACGGGGAGGCCGCCGTGTCGTAGAAGACATGAGACAGGGTTTCGGCCACTTCCTTTTTCATCATTTCATAGAAGCACAATCCTCCGCCCCAGTGAGCCAGGATGAGGGGAATTCCCTCGGCCCGTTGCGCCAGTCGATAGTAGAAATCCAGGCCCTGGGGAGCCTTGCCGGGGTAGGCGTGCCCCACGGGTTCGTTGGCATGAACCAGGAGAGGCTTCCCGTAGGACCTTGCCACCCGGAAAATGCCGTCGTAGGCGGCAAGGGCGGCGGCCGGGTCGCACGGCTCGTAGAGGCCCAGCTCCCCCAGCCCGGCGGCTCCCTGTGCACAACATCGGTCGGCTTCGGCGGGGGCTTCCGGGTCGAGGGGATGAACGCAGGCAAATGGAATGAGTCGTCGGGGATACCGGGCCGCCGCCTCGAGGACATAGTCGTTGTGTCTCAGGACTCGTTCACGACCCTGCCAGGGAAAACCGAACACCACGGCCCGGTCCACCTCGTCCTCGTCCAGGACCTCGAGGAGCCTTTCCGCCGTGGCCAATGGGGCCTTGGGCGAGTCGTACAAAAGGCGAAAAGCGGGCTGGGAGGAGAAAAAACGCCCACGATCCCGGCAGATCTCCGGGGGGAAAATATGGGTGTGCACATCGATCTTCATGGAACCATCCTGGGTCCGAGGAAAGAACGGGCGGCGATTCCCAGCCTCGGGGGTTGCTTTCCCCCATGGCTCCCGTTATGTTGATCCCGGTCCGGAAAACCACTCGCACCGGACCCTGCCTTCTAAGTATCCCATCCGAGGGAGCAAGATCAACGGGGAATAGGGGTGAATGCACATGTCGGTTGAGCCGGGATTGATCCGAGAAATGGAAGAAGTCGCCAGGAAGGCGACTCTCAAGGCGGGAAAGCTCATTGCCGGTCGGCTGGGGAAGGTCCCCCTGTCTTCCGTCCAAAACAAGGGCCCTTCGGATTACGTGACCGAGGTGGACAAGGAGGCCGAAGCCCTCATCCTGGACTCCGTTTCGAGAAGCTTTCCCGGCCATCGTTTGGTTTCCGAAGAGGCGAACCTGGCCCGGATCGGCAATGGGATCCAGTGGATCATCGATCCCCTGGACGGGACGACCAACTTCATCCACGGGTTTCCCTTCGTGGCCGTGTCCGTGGCGGTCTACGAAGGCCTGCAACCCCTCCTGGGATTCGTCCTGGATCCTTTACGGGAAGAGCTTTTTCATGCCGTGCGAGGGGGCGGAGCCTTTCTGAACGGCTCGCCCCTCCGGGTGAGGGAACGATTCACCGTGGAGCAGGCCCTCATTGCCACGGGATTTCCCTTTCGCATGAAGCGAATCCTGGACCCGTACCTGGCCGCCTTCAGCTCCATACTCCGGCAGGTGAGCGGAATCCGGAGGGCGGGTTCGGCGGCCCTGGACCTTGCCTACGTGGCGGCCGGACGGGTGGACGGGTTCTGGGAAGCGGGACTCGCGCCCTGGGATGTGGCGGCGGGGAGCCTTCTGGTCCTGGAGGCGGGCGGAAGGGTGGACGATTTCTGGGGTGAGGGAGCCTACCTGCTCAACGGTCACATCGTGGCGGGAACCCCCCTGGTTCACCCGTTCCTGCGGGAGCGCATCGGCGAACACCTGGCCCCGGCCCTGAAAACAGGCGAGCAGGGCGGGAAAACCGTCTAACCGGGGCGGGCTCTGCCCGGCGGGGCCTCACTGGGGGGGCGTCACGCCCATGGCCATGAGCCGTTTGCTGTTTTCGAAGATGACTTCGGCCTTTCTTGGAGAAATCAGTTTGCTGACGACACCCAGCCCGAAAGACGGATGAATGATCAGGTCCCCTTCCTTGTAGGTGTCCGACATCTTGTATTCCGGGACCCCGTCTCTGCTTGCATCGAGGAGCAGCTGGCGCCAGTCTTCATCCGTCTTGGGTCGTGACACCCCTTTGTAGAGAACGGAAGGGATGAGGTCCTCTTCGTCCCCTTCCTCCATGAGCAGATCATCCTCTCCGGTAAAGTCCAACTCGTCCGTTTGATCGAACTCCAGGCCGCCGTCCTCGTCGAACTCTTCCATCAGGTGATCGTCGTCAATGCCCTTCTTTACCATGTGCTGTCTCCAATTTTCGGACGCTTTTCTCGACACCCGTTCCGTGTATTAGAACTCCTCTCGAAGGTCAAGCAATTTCATGCCCAACCCCGCGATTCCGCCATCGCTCCCGGAGGGTCCCGGACTTCGCCCCCCTCGGTGCGCGGTCCCGCAATCATACACCGCCCGCGGGCGTTCCCGGGCCGCAATCCGGCGCGATCAAGAACCGCTGCCCACCCGTCCGTCTTCTTGACCCCGGGATCGTCCATCTTTTTCAAAAATGACCACGGGCAGCCGCACGCACGGTTTCTCGGCCCCGACGGCGGGACACCGGATTGTCCTATGGTCGCGATGCCAAGGGATCAACGAAAGGCCTGGAAGGTTCGGGTCGGGGATCCGGATCGTGGGGTGGAAATCGGGACTCGACGGCATCCACGGCGCAAAGAGGCAGCCCCGCGGCTTCAGCGATCGATCTGCGGGGGAAAAAGCGGACTCTCGTCATCGGGCGTGATCCGGTCACTAAGGAGCGGTGGGGGCGAACCTTCCTTCCCCGGTCCAGGACCGGGAAACCCGATGAACCGCCCGGTGCGGACCCGCACCCCGGGTGGTGTGGGAGCGGGGTGGAAAACCCCCGGCCGATCGATCAGCCGTCGCCTCGTTGAAGAAAGGATAGGACGCCGCCCATCAGGTCATTGATCGATTGATAGCGACTCGGGCTTGCCGATAGAATTTCTTCCTCCGTCTGAACATATCTTGAGGGAACCAGCTCGTGGCGACAATGGGAGACAATTTCTCTTGCCGACTTCGGGGTTGTTTCCAGGTGAAACTGCAGGCCGATTACCCGCTTTCCCAGTTGAAACGCCTGGTTTTCGCACCCTTCGCTCTTTGCGAGCCGTACGGCACCCGGCGGCAGATCAAAGGTTTCTCCATGCCAATGGAACACGATTTCCGAAGGCGGAAAACGGAAGACCGAGGCGTCAACGGAGGCAACCCCACGGACAGGAAACCACCCGATTTCCTTCACGGGGTTGGGAAAGACTTTCGCCCCCATTGCATGGGCAATCATCTGAGCGCCAAGACATATGCCCAAGACGGATTTGCCGGACTCGATCACTTCACGGACAAACCGCTTCTCCAGGACAAGCCAGGGGAATTGATCCTCGTCATTCACGCTCATCGGACCGCCCATGACCACAAGCAAATCGATGGCTTCAGGGTCCGGGAAATGGACTGACTCGAAGAAACGGGTGTGGGTCAGCTCGTACCCATTCGAATCCAGCCAGGATTCAATACTTCCCAGACCTTCAAACGGAACATGCTGAAGATAGTGCGCGCGCATTTCTTCTCCTGTACCGGCGCTTTTCCTTTCAAGGCACCAGCCAGAGGCTCAACGACGGCACGAAGGTGATCACGGCCAGGACCGCCAGGAGGATGCACAGGAAGGGAAGAGAGGCCACGTAGAGCTGCAGGATGGATTTTTCGAACCGCAGACTGGCAATGAAAAGACTCATCCCGATGGGAGGGGTCGAGTACCCGATCTGGAGATTGGTGAGAAAGATGATCCCCAGGTGGATGAGGTCCACCCCGTAATTCGCGGCAACGGGAACAATCAGGGGAACCACAATGATGAGGGCGGAAAAGACATCCAGGAGGCTCCCTACAATGAGGAGAAACCCGTTGAGCAAAAGCAGGAAGCCGATCTTACTTTCGATGCGGGACTGAATGAATTCGAAGATCCGGTCGGGCACCTGCTGATCAATGAGAAAGCTGTTGAACGCCAGGGACGCCCCCAGGATCACGATGATCCCCCCCACCATCATGACCGTCTTCACAATGACCGAGGACAGGTCCCGGATGCGCAGCTCCCGGTGGATGACCACTTCCACCAGGAAGACGTAGAAGACCGTAACCGCCGCGGCTTCGCTCATCACGAGATACCCGCTGAAGATGCCCCCCAGCACCACCACCGGCAACAGGGCCTCCCACTTGCTCTCGTTGAGTGCCCCGACCAGTTCCTTGAGGCTGAACCGGAAGCGGCTCCCCGGGGCCTGAAACCGTGTCCCCTGGTACATGCTGTAGGCGCCCAACAGCGCCATCATGAACAGGCCCGGCAGAAGGCCCGCCAGGAACAGGTGGGAGATGTTGGCTTCGGCCACCATTCCGTACACGATGAGGGGCAGACTGGGAGGAAACAGGAGCCCCAGGCTCCCGCAGGTGGTCAACAGGCCCAGGGAAAAGTTCTCCCGGTAATGATCGGCGGTGAGGGCCGGGAAGAGAATCCCTCCCAGGGCCACGATGGTCACTCCCGACGCCCCGGTAAGAGCGGTAAAGAGAGCGCAGGACAGCAGCGCCACGACGGCGAGGCCTCCCGGGGCGCCACCCAGGAGCGCCGTGGACAGCCGGACCAACCTCCGGCTGGCCTTGCTTTCCGCCAAGATGTACCCGGCCAGGGCAAACAGGAACAGGGCGACGATCATGGGATTGGCGGCCAATCGGTACATTTCGATGATGACCACCGACAGGTCCGTCCCCAGGTACCGGAAGCAAAGGAGGGCCGCCGCGGAGATGACCACAAAGAGAGGGACCCCGGACAGGGTCAAGAAAAGCAGGCCCAGAACCGCCAAGAGGGTCATGGGTTCCCCCCTTTCGCCCCGAAGAGCCTCCCCGAGAGGCGGAACCCGAACCGGGCGGTCATCATGGCGAAGCTTACGGGGAAGATGAATTCCAACCACCAGTAGGGAATCCCGGAGAAGGCGAGGTCGCCTGCCGCCCGTTCGTTCCCCACAAAAATCCAGGCGGCATACAGGAGGATGGCGGAAACGGCGAGGCTGAAGCCGTCGCTGAGGTAGGGCAGGAAGCGGGCCGCCCGGGGGGGCAGCAGCACCGGGAGCAGAAGCACCTGGATGTGCTTGTCCTCGAGGGTGGCCCGAGCCGCCCCCAGAAGACTGATCCACAGGACCAGGTGCCTTTGCAGGGTATCCCCCCAGATAAAGCCCGTCGAGAAGAAATTGCGCAGGATGATTTGAAGAAGGGCAAAGCCCGCCAGAAAAAGAGTCAGGCCCACAAAGACCCACTTCTCGAAGTCATGGAGATGGTGGAGAGCTCTCCGGCAGGGGTTCAACGGCGGGACCGTCATTTGGGATTGGGGGAAGCCGTCCGGTACTGGGAAAGCCAAACCTTCACCTTCTGGAAAGTGTCCTTGGGAAAGTACTTGGGATCCAGGGCCATCACAGCCTCATCCCCCACTCTTTTGAATTCCTCGACTTCGGCCGCCTTGGGGGTAATCTGGGTGACGCCCCGCTTCAAAATCACCTGCAGGGATTCCGCATTGTCCTTTCGAGTCCGTTCCGTCAGGCGGCGCAGGTGCTTGTCGCAAACCTTTCGCAAGGTTTCCCGGAGAGGGGCTGGGATCTTGTCCAGGACCTTCTTGTCCAGGATCAGCGCCCCACCGATGTAGGAGAGGGGGAGATCGGTCACGTACTTGAACTGGGTGTACCACTGGGTGACCACGGCGTAATAGGGGGAATTGTACACCACGTCCAGGAGGTTGGTCTGGAGCGCCACCAGAACGTCCGGTGCATTGATGGCCACGGCGGAGACCCCGGTTTTCCGGATGAGCCCCTCGAGCATGGGAGCGTTGGCTTTGGCCCAAACCCGCTTGCCCTTGAGGTCCTCGAGGCTCGAGATGGGAGTCGTGGACATGAAATACAGGAAGCCAAGCTCCGGCCACCCCAACACGTAGAACCCCTTCTTTTCGAACCCCTTCTTGAGGTCCGACTCCATCCTGTCCAGAACGAAGTCCACCTCTTTGTAGTCGGCAAAGAGGAACGGCACTTGAAAGACCCGCAAATCGGGGCTCAGGTCCGTCAGGGCGGCGGCGGTAAAGGCCGCGGCATGGACCATGCCCACCCGGAGCTTGCGCAGAACGTCCTCCTCGTCCCCCAGCACGAAACCCGCATACATCTTGAACCCCACCTTTCCCCCGGTTTCCTTGAGGAGCTCTTCGTTCATCTCGTGAAAGATCTTCATGAGAGAGCTGTTCTCGGGGGCCATGGTGGCCAGTTTGATTTCATGTTCGGGCTTGGCTCCCAGGGCAGGCGAGGGCCAAACCGACCCCATGACCGCAAAACACCCCGTAAGCACGGAGAACAAGCAGGGAAGAAGCGCTTTCCCCTTAAACCATCGGACGATGGATCTACCGTTCCGGCTCAAAATACTCCTCCGTTTTGTCCAGCAACCACCGGGCCTTTTCTTTGGCCATGACATTGGAGAGGGTCATGTCGCTCCCTTCTTCCAGGGGGGCCGCCAACACCTCCTCGAGGGACCTGCGATAGAGCTCTCGATCTCCCACGGACCGGGCGTAGTACTCGGCCAGGTAGACTTTAAGCACAAGGTTCTTGTCTCCGGACAGCTCCCGGGCCCGGTCGAAATGGACCTTGGCCTGGGCGGGATTGCCCCCCAACACGGCGGGCTTGGAAGCCAGGTAGATCCCCCGGATGACGTGGGGTCCCCCGTAAAAATAGGTTTCATCCAACTCGAGGGTCCTTTTCATGGCGGCTTCCAGCATGGGAAGATCCCCCAGGGCTTCGACCTTCGAGGTGTTCAGAGCGATCCAGTTGGCCCACGCGTTGGTGGTCCAGAAAAGGGCGGGCACGTCCTTCTTCCCGCATTTTGCAAGCACTGCCGCAAACCCGTCCAGGGTGCCCGAGGAGGCTTCCTTGAAGTTCGTCTGCAAAGACTCGGACAGGGCCCGGAACCCGAAATCCCTGCCCCGGAAAAACAGGACGCTCACTTCTTCGGGGTTGCCCTGCCCGACCAGGGAGGATGCATATGAAACATAGGCCCGGCAGGCGGCAAGGAGCAACTCCCGGCTCCGGGGCTCGGCTTCCAGCAGTCCATCGAGGAGCATCAGGTAGGCGGGGGTTCCCTCCCGAATCACCCGGGGACTGGATTGCTTTCCCGCGGCATCGGCCACATCCCGAAGCGTGAGGGCCACGGTCGCGACCCGCAACTGCTTCACGGGTGCGCATCCCGCCACGAAAAGCAAGACCACCGTCCCCATGATGACGGCAAAAGACCTCGAGTGGATCGGCATGGCTTCACCTGGTTGAGGGTCTGCTTGCAAGTCTTCGCAGCACCGGCCGAGGACTCCGGATCGGGCGATTTCCGTGGACAGGGGGTGGGCCAAAGGTCCCCAAACCGCTCCATCCGGTTGAAACGACGGTGCGATGATTATTAGAATGCCCATCGGGCTTTGTCAAGGAAGAGAGGAACTCCCGGAAAACCCCCTCTCCCTTGACCCCCAAATTGTGGTAGTTACATCCGGTGGGAGAGGGGGAAGGCCGGAACGGTTCCATCCCCGCCGGGGGGATATCGGGATTCCCCAGACCTCTTCCCGGGGGGAGAAGACCCCGAAAGCACCTTGCATCCCGGAGGCCCACCGGCGCACATGGAATTCAAACCGAGGGACTCTTGACGGCCATTTCCCCGTCCACCGGCGATCCCGGCGGGCGGGGACGGCGTCCGGCCCCTGCAGGACGGTCCGCCTGCAGGGGCGGGCTTTTTGCACACCCTTGCAACCGGGAAAGTCGCTCCACCATGGGTATCATCGTCTTCGTTAGATAGGCACCGTTTGCTTTGACCCGCGCACAGGAGTCATGATGGAAAAGGATCCTTCGATGGAGGACAGAAAGAAATCCACCCGGGCCGTTCACCTGGGGGGAGTGAAGAGCTCGGTCTACGGGGAGGTGGTCCCGGCCGTCTTTCAAACCTCGACCTTTGCCTTTCCCAGCGCCGAAGAAGGGGCGGCCCGGTTTGCAGGCGAGAGGCCGGGGTTCATCTACACCCGCCTGGCCAACCCCACGGTGCGGGTTCTCGAGGAGGCCGTTGCCTCCCTGGAAGGCGGCAGCGGGGGCGTTGCGGCGTCCACGGGAATGGGGGCGCTCACCACCACGTTCCTGGCCCTTCTCGAACAAGGGGCCCACGTGGTGTCCACGGATTCCATTTACGGGGCCACTCACCTCTTCCTGGAATCGGACCTTTCCCGTTTCGGGGTCCGCACCTCCTTCGTAGACACCTCCAACCCGGAGATCCTTCGAGATGCCCTGGGTCCCGAAACCCGGCTGGTGTTCATCGAGACTCCCACCAACCCCACCATGAAGATCACGGACCTGGAAGCCGCCGCCCGTATGGCCCACGAACACGGAGCCCTCCTGGTGGTGGACAATACCTTCGCCAGCCCTTACCTGCAGCGGCCCCTTCGGTGGGGGGCCGATATCGTGGTCCACAGCCTCACCAAGTTCCTCAACGGCCACAGCGACGTCCTGGGGGGCATGGTCACGGCCAAGGACCCCCAGCTCCTTTCCCGGCTTCGCAAGGCAAGCAGCACGTACGGCTCCACCATGGACCCTCACCAGGCCTGGCTCATCCTCCGGGGGCTGCGGACCCTGGCGTTGCGCATGGAGCGAGCCCAGGAAAACGCCCTGCGCCTGGCCCAATACCTTGCCGGGCATCCCAAGGTGACCTGGGTGCGCTACCCGGGCCTCCCGGATCACCCGCAGCATGCCGTCGCCCGAAAGCAGATGGAAGGCTTCGGCTCCATGATCTGTTTCGGGGTGAAAAACGGCTATGAGGGCGGCGTCACCCTGATGGATCGCGTGCGGCTGATCACCCTGGCGGTCTCCCTGGGGAGCGTGGAGAGCCTCATCGAGCACCCGGCGTCCATGACCCACGCGGCCGTGCCCTGGGAGGAACGGCAGCAGGCGGGAATCCTGGATGAGCTGGTGCGTCTCTCCGTGGGATGTGAAGATTTCGAAGATTTGCGCCGGGACCTGGATCAAGCCCTGTCCCAGGTCGGCAAATAAGGCCTAAATCGAGCGATTTGACCGGGACGAATCTTGTTTCGGCGTTCCCGCCCAGGCGGGAATCCGGAAAGAGCGTGCATACCCAATGGATGCCCGCCTTGGCGGGCATGACGCCCGGATGCTCTCGGAATCGCTCAACTCAGGCAACGGCTTGTCCGCCCAAAGGCCCTGCACCTTCCCCGGCCTCAGGAATCGATCCCCGGCTGGGGTTCGATCCCTTTTCCATAGGCGTGCTTGATCTCGACCACCTCGCTCACCGTGTCCGCCGGCTCGATTGCTCTTGGGTGTGCGTCCCGCCCCGTGAGCACCAGGTGCATGCGGGGAGGCTTTGCGCCGATCAGGTCCAGGACCTGCTCCAGGTCTACCAGCCGAAGATGCAGGGTGTTGTTGATTTCGTCCGGAATCAGCAGATCGACCCTCTCGGAATTCAGCTTTTCCCGGGCGATTTCTACGGCCTGCTGAGCGGCCTTTCGGTGTTCCTCGTAGGGAAAGGGGGTCCCCTGGATCCCGCAAAACCCATTCCCGTGGGAATGACCTCGACGTCGCACTCGAGCTTTCCCAGGCCGTCCCACTCCCCCGTGTATAGAGATCCTCTTTCATGAACTGGACCATGGAAATCTTCATGCCGTGGCCGCAGGCCCGAACCGCCATGCCCACGGCCGAAGAGGTCTTTCCCCTTTCCGTTTCCCGTGATCACCACCACGAGCCCCGCCCTCTTTTCCGGCTTCAAATGCTGGATGGGCAGGTCCGGATGGAGACGCTGCAGTCTCTTCATCCCTTTTCCCTTCCAATTCCTGTTCCCGTGTACCCCCGGGACCCAGGAACGCTCCTCCCTGCCGTCCGATCCGAAAGCCCTTTTCTCGATCGACCAATACCAGTATGTTAAGCATGACCCTTCCGGGGGAGAGCCCACGGGAGGGAGGATGGTCGGCCCCGCACCGCCGGAGATCGCCGGGGGGGGCCGTGCCGTTGTCGAACCCATTTGGAAACGGCCGTGAGAAAATGTTCGTCTGGACCGAATATATCAAAATCTTTACCGCTCTCCTGGTGATCGTGAATCCCATCGGGGTTCTGCCCATCTTTGTCAGCCTGACGGGTCACCAGTCCGCCAAGGAACGGCGGCGCACGGCCCTGGTCAGTTCCGTCACCATGGGGGTGGTCCTCATGGCGGCGTGCCTCCTGGGAGATTCCCTCCTGCGGTTTTTTGGAATCAGCGTGGCTTCCTTTCGGGTGGGAGGAGGCATCCTGATTCTGCTCATCGCCGTTGCCATGTTCCACGCGCAGCCCAGCGCCAGCAAGCAGACTCCCGAAGAAGCCGCCGAAGCGGGGGAAAAGGCCGACGTCGCCGTGGTCCCCCTGGCCGTTCCCCTGCTTTCAGGTCCCGGAGCCATCAGCACCGTCATCATCTACGCTCACCAGTTGCCGGACTGGAAGCATGCGGGGCTGCTCCTGGCCGTGTGCCTCCTGGTGGCCCTCACCGTGTGGTTGACCCTTCGGCTCGCCATCCCCATTGGAAACGCCCTGGGAAGGACGGGAATCAACATCGTGACGCGACTGATGGGGTTGATATTGGCCGCCATTGCCGTCGAGGTTCTCGTGGGCGGGGTGACGGTCCTATTGCCCGGTCTTGTCCAACGGTAGGCATCGGACCCGATGCCTTTTCCCAACAAAAGAACGGCTTCTTCTAGCCAATACCCATCGTCACTTTTATATTAGTAGTGTTTTTGGCCCGGCCGCCGCCCCATGGGCGCGGGTCGTCTTCATCCCGACACACAGGGGTCCGGCGGGATCCCGGGAGTTCGGCACTCCGGTTCCTCTTTCGTCTTCCGAATCTTCGGCAAGGACTCCCGTTTCCCAAACCGCTTGATTTCCCTATTTCCACGAGGAAAGGACTGGTCATGCCGAGAAAAGAGATCGATCTCCCTCACCGGGTGGAAACCCTCTCGATCCTGGATGAGAACGGAGTCCTCGACAAGAGCCTGGAACCCGACCTTCCCGATGATCTTCTTCTGAGGCTCTATCGGGCCATGATCCTGGGCCGTAGATTCGACGAACGAATGCTGATACTTCAGCGCCAGGGTCGTATCGGAACCTTTGCTCCCATCAAGGGGCAGGAGGCTTCCCAACTGGGAGCCGTGGCCGCTCTGAAACCGGAGGACTGGATGGTCCCTTCCTTTCGCGAGGGAGCCGCCCAGGTCTGGCGGGGGCAGGATATGGAGAGTCTTCTCCTCCTTTTCGGCGGCTACAATGAAGGGGGAGTCATTCCCCCGGGAGTCAACAATCTGCCCATCTCCATTCCCGTGGGCAGCCATACGCTGCACGCCGTCGGCCTCGCCTACGCGGCCCGGTATCGCAAGCAGGAGCAGGTGGTCATGACCTTTTTTGGGGATGGAGCCACCTCCGAGGGGGACTTTCACGAGGCCATGAATTTTGCCGCCGTGTTTCGGGCACCGGTGGTCTTTGTCTGCCAGAACAACCACTGGGCCATCTCCATACCCCGCAGCCGCCAGAGCCACTCGTCCACCCTGGCCCAAAAGGCCCTCGCCTACGATATGCCCGGCATCATGGTGGACGGAAACGACGTCCTGGCGGTCTACACGGCGGCCCGGGAGGCCGTGGATCGCGCCCGGGCCGGGGGAGGCCCCACCTTCATCGAGTGCGTCACCTACCGCATGTCGGTGCACACCACGGCGGACGACCCCAAGAGGTACCGCAAGGATGAAGAGGTCGAAGAGTGGGCCAAGCGGGATCCCATCCTGCGATTTCAAAAATACCTGATCGAGAAGGGACTCCTCACCGAAGAGACCGTCCAGTCCATCGAGGAACAGGTACAAAACGACATCAAGGGAGTCGAGGCTCGATGGGAGAAGAGGATCCAGGGGCCGTTGGACCCGTTGAAGATGTTCGACCATGCCTACGCGGAGCTGCCTCCGAGCGTGCTCGAGCAGAAGGCCGAACTGGCGGCCGAGCTGCGGGAGCAGCAGGGAAAGGCAGGCTCCTGAGGGCGCCTCCATCGTCGGTCTTTCCCCCGAAAAACGGGAAGAGCACGAAAGACGCAAAGGACGGATACGGCATGGAGGGTCCGGCGGCCGGCCGGACTCGGGGGGCTGTCGAGGCTCCCGGCATTGCGGGATCGTGAGGATCAGCCCCAAAACATCGACCAACCATGGGAGTCGGGCGCTTCCCGTCGGCTTCCATCCGGGATAAAAGGAGAGGACGGCCATGGCAAAGCTCAACATGGTGCAGGCCATCAACCTGGCTCTGCAACAGGAAATGGAAAAGGACGACCGAGTGATCGTCCTGGGAGAAGATGTCGGGGTGGACGGGGGGGTCTTTCGCGTGACGGAAGGGCTCATCGAGAAATTCGGACCCGAGAGAGTGGTGGACACTCCTTTGGCCGAATCCGCCATTGCCGGGATGTCCATCGGCATGGCCGTCTACGGGCTTCGTCCCGTCTGTGAAATGCAGTTTTCGGGATTCAGCTACTTTGCCATGCACCAGATGGAATCCCACGCCGCCCGCATGCGATGGAGGTCCATGGGACGCTTCCACGTGCCCATGGTGCTTCGTTGTCCCTACGGGGGCGGGGTGCGGGCCCTCGAGCACCATTCGGAAAGCCGGGAGGCCTACTGGGCTCATACCCCGGGGCTGAAAATGGTCGTCCCGTCGGGACCGCGCAACGCCCGGGCCCTGCTCGTCAGCGCCATCCGCGACCCGGACCCCGTGGTCTTTTACGAACCCAAAGCCGTTTACCGGGCTTTCCGGGAAGAGGTCCCCGAAGAGGAAGAAACCCTGCCCATCGGGAAATCCCGGTTGGTGCGGGAGGGCGGGCACGTCACCCTCATCTCCTACGGGGCTTCCCTGCGGCCCACCCTCGAAGCGGCTTCGGACCTTCACGACAAGGAGGGAATCGAGGCGGAAGTCATCGACCTTCTGACCCTCTCGCCCCTGGACGACGAGCTCTTTGCCGCCTCCGCCCGGAAGACCGGTCGGGTGGTTGTGGTCCACGAGGCGCCCCGCTCCTTTGGTCCCGGCGCCGAGGTGGTGGCCCGCCTGGTGGAAAAATCCTTTCTGTACCTGGAGGCTCCCGTTCGGCGAGTGACGGGCTACGACCTGGTGATTCCCCTCTTTCAACGGGAACAGCAGTATCTGCCCAACGCACCGCGGATTGTCCGGGCCGTTCACCAAGTCCTGGACTCCTAGGTCATGGTCGAGGTTGAAAGGCCGTTTTGAACCGTTAAGGAGGAGGTATGCCGAAGGAATTCAAGCTTCCCGATTTGGGGGAAGGCATTCACGAAGGGGAAATCGTAGAGGTGCTGGTGGCCGTAGGCGACAGGGTCCGGGAGGGTCAAACCGTCCTGGTGGTGGAAACGGACAAGGCCACCACGGAAATCCCTTCCCCGGTCACGGGGACCGTTCACGAGATCCGGGTCAAACCCGGAGATACCGTCCAGGTCGGCAGTGTGCTCATCACCTTCCTGGAGGAGGGGGACACGAAAGGGCCGACTTTCGGGGTCCAGGTCGGGGAAAAGACCGGGCAGACAGTAGTGCTCCCCGGCGAAGGCGGGACGGAAGCGGCGGCGGTCGGATCCCCGGCAAAGGATCTTTCGGCGGCGCCTCCCACCTCCGAGGGGCCCGTTCCGGCCTCCCCGTCCACCCGGCGGCTGGCCCGGGAGCTGGGGGTGGATCTTCGCCGGGTGACCCCGACGGGTCCAGCCGGGCAGGTGACGTCCGAGGACGTTCGAGCCTATGCGGAATATGTGAAGAGGGCTCCCGAGGCGCCCCCGAAACCGGCACCTCCCACGGGTGCGCCCCCACCAGTCCCGCCGGAACCGGAGATGGCCGCCCCATCGCCGGAAGCCCCGTTTCCGGCAACCGTCGAGCGCAGGCCCCTTCGATCCGTTCGGCGAACGACTTCCCGCCAAATGGCCCGCTCATGGTCGCAAATTCCCCACGTCAGCCACGAGGAAACGGCGGACATCACCGAACTGGACGCCCTTCGCCGGAGGCACAAGGGGGAAATCGAGGCCGCGGGAGGGGCCCTCAGCCTCACGGTCTTCCTGCTCAAGGCCGCAGCGGCGGCCCTCAAGGCTTTTCCCCGGTTCAACGCGGTCCTGGATACGGATTCGGAGGAAATCCTTCTCAAACGCTTCTACCACATCGGAGTGGCCGTGGACACGGACCGGGGCCTGATCGTGCCCGTCATCCGGGATGTGGATCGCAAGAGCATCACCGAGCTCGCCCGTGAGCTTCGGTCCCTGGCTCAAAAGACCCGGGAAGGCAAAGCAGGCCGCGAAGACATGACCGAGGGCACTTTCACCATCACCAATGTGGGAGCCCTGGGAGGAACGGGGATGAGTCCCATCATCAATTACCCTCAGGTGGCCATCCTCGGTACGGCCCGGGCCCGGTTGCAGCCCGTGGTCCGGGGGGACCTCGACCGGTACGAGATTGTCCCCCGGTTGATTCTTCCGCTGGTCCTGACCTTTGACCACCGGGTGCTCGACGGCGCCGACGCCGCCCAATTTCTGAAATTCGTGGTGGACGTTCTCGAAGACCCGGGCCGGATGCTCCTGCAGGTTTGAAGCACCCGAGGAGACCGTAGGCCCCAGGAGGCAAATCGCACATGGTGATGGGGGAATTCACCCAAGACACGGAACTTCTCGTCATCGGAGGAGGACCGGGAGGCTACGCCGCCGCATTTCGAGCCGCCGACCTGGGCATGGACGTGACCATGGTGGACCCCGCCGGCCGCCCGGGAGGCGTCTGTCTCTTCCGAGGCTGCATTCCGTCCAAGACCCTCCTCCACGTGGCGGAACTGCTTCGTGACGCCCGGCAAGCCAAGGAAATGGGGATCTCTTTTTCGGAGCCGGAAATCCGGCTGGAAAGTCTTCGAGACTGGAAGAACCGGGTCATTGAAAAGCTGGCCTCGGGACTGGCGGTCGTGAGCAAGAGGCGCGGGGTCCAGGTCCTCCAAGGGCGGGCATCTTTTGAATCCTCCCAAATGGTGCGGATTGTCGGGGGCGAAGTCAGCCACGTGCGTTTCAAACACGCGGTCATCGCCACGGGGTCCCGGGCCGCCGGGCTTCCCGGCCACCCGTTCCGCAAAGGAAGCCGCGTGATGGGCTCTACGGCCGCCCTCGAACTGGGAGAGATCCCTCAGCGGCTCCTGGTGATCGGCGGAGGATATGTGGGCATGGAACTGGGGTCCGTGTACGCGTCCCTGGGAAGCCGGGTGACCGTGGTGGAATGGAACGAACGAATCATGATGGGGGCCGACGGGGACCTGGTCCAGGTCCTGTCGTCGAACCTCCGGGAACTTTTCCAGGGCATTCATCTCCGGACCCGGGTGGTGTCCCTCGAGGAAACGGAGCGCTCGGTGGAGGTGGCCTTCGAAGGCAACATCGATCCCCTCGAGCAGAGTTTCGATCGCGTGCTGGTGGCCGTCGGCCGTCTTCCCAACACCTCGGACCTGGGGATCGAAAAGACCGGGGTCGCCCTGGATTCCCGGGGATTCATTCGGGTGGACGAACGGATGCGCACGGCCGACGAGAAGATTTATGCCGTAGGGGACGTGGCGGGAGGCGTCATGCTGGCCCACAAGGCCATGCACGAGGGTAAGATCGCCGTCGAGGTCATCGCGGGCCGGCCTTCGGCCTTTGACTTTCGAGCCGTTCCGGCGGTGGTCTACACGGACCCCCAGGTGGCCTGGTGCGGCCTTACCGAGGAGGAGGCCCGCAGGACCGGCCGACCCGTCCGGGTTTCACGGTTCCCGTGGTCCGCCTCGGGGCGGGCCGTTTCCCTGGGCTTTCTCAAGGGCATGACCAAGATCCTCTTCGACCCCGAGACCCAGCGGGTGCTGGGCATGGGGATCGTGGGACGGGAGGCCGGGGAGATGATCTCCGAGGGAGTGCTGGCCGTCGAGATGGGGGCCCTGGCCGAAGACCTGGCCATGAGCATCCACCCCCATCCGACTCTTTCCGAAGGGGAGGAAGAGGCCGCGGGGGCCTTCCTGGGAAGCTCCACCCACATTCTTCCCCTAAAATCCTAGGTCCCGAGCCTGGAGCAGACGGGGAGAGTCCCATGGAAAACCGCACCGTGTGCCGATACGCCTGGTTCGGACGGGTGAATTACCTGGATGCTTGGAATCTCCAGAAATCCCTGGTGAGCGCCCGGGCCGAAGGCCTGATTTCCGACCGGCTCCTTCTCCTGGAACACCCCCCCACCTATACCCTGGGCCCCCGGGGAGACCTCTCCCACCTGCTCGAGGATGCCAAAACACTGGAAGAGCTGGGTGCCTGCCTGTTCCAGGTCGATCGCGGGGGAGACATCACCTTTCACGGGCCCGGCCAGCTGGTGGGATACCCCATCCTGAGCCTCCAACACAGGCCGGGAGGACCCAGCCGGTACATGAGAGACCTCGAAGCCGTGATCCTTCGGACCCTCGAGACTTTCGGCATTTCGGGCTGCCGCATTCCCGGCTACACGGGAGTCTGGGTGGACGGAGAAAAGGTGGCCGCCATAGGGGTGAAAATCAACGCCCGCAGGATTGCCGGCCACGGCTTTGCCCTGAACGTTTCCACGGACCTGAGTTTTTTCGATCGGATCGTTCCCTGCGGCATCCACGGCAGGAAGGCCACCAGCATGGAAAAGATCCTGAAAGGCCGGGTGTCCATCGAGGAGGTCCGCCGGGAAATCGTCGGCAACTTTGGGGAGGTTTTCCAACTGTCCATGGAGCCCGACACAACCGAGTCCGCCCTGTACTCGGTTGTCTGCGGCCCGGAAAACGAGGGGTCCCATGCCGACCGTCCATGATTTTCGAGACGACAATCCCCCGTTGCGCAAGCCGCCCTGGATTCGATCCCGCCTGCCCGCGGGGGAAGCCTATCACCGGGTCCGGGAACTGATGAGCCGTCAAGGGTTGCACACGGTTTGCCGAGAAGCCGCCTGTCCCAACCTGGGCGAGTGCTGGAGCTCCGGGACGGCCACCTTCCTGATCCTGGGGGACGTGTGCACGAGAAACTGCGCATTTTGCGCCGTCAAGACGGGAAACCCCGGGGGCGTCCCGGTCGATCCCTCGGAACCTCTGGCCGTGGCGGAAGCGGTGGCGGCGATGGAACTGCGCCATGCGGTGATCACCTCCGTCACCCGGGACGACCTGCCCGACGGGGGCGCCCAGGTTTTTGCCGCGACCATCCGGGCCGTCCGGGACCGGGTGCCCGGATGCACCGTCGAGGTGTTGGTCCCGGATTTTTCAGGGGATTCGGAAGCCCTGGACGTGGTGCTGGATGCCCATCCCGAGGTCCTCGGCCACAACCTCGAGACCGTCCTGCGCCTCTACCCCCGGGTTCGGCCCCGGGCCCAATACCGCCGGTCCCTGGATCTTCTCGAGGCCGCCAAAAAGAAGCGGCCCGATTTGCTCACCAAGTCGGGAATTATGGTGGGACTGGGAGAGATCCCCCGGGAGATTTTCCGGGTCATGGAGGACCTTCGAGGGGTGCACTGCGATATCCTTACCCTGGGCCAATACCTGCGCCCCTCGATCCGGAAGCTGCCCGTCGAGCGGTATTACCCCCCCCGGGAATTCGAAGCTCTGCGGAAAGCGGGAATGGATGCGGGATTCCGGTGGGTGGAAGCAGGCCCCCTCGTCCGAAGTTCCTACCACGCCGCCACCCCCGTTCAAGCGTTGCGGACCTAGATCACAGGAAATCGTACCTCAGGCCGAAGCAAAGGTAGTTGGACCCTCCGTGGACGCCGTCAAACAGGCCGAAAACCCCGGATCGATGATGCAGGCGGGTGATGAGGCTCCACCGGGGATACTTGGGCAGACCAAAGGTGAATTCGAACATCAGGTAGTTGAGGAACCGGGCGGATTCCTCCCCGTGCCTCTGGCGTTCGATGACGGGCACCTCGGTGGCATAGGAAAGACCGTCTCCTGCAGCAAAGCTCGTATCCAGGTAGCGGTCCCAGGGGAATTTCAGCCAGCGGAGGGTGAGCAGGCCGTTGAACTCCCAATTCTCCTGGATCCCGAAATGCTTCACCACTTGGCCCTCGGCCTCGAGCCGGATCAGGTCGCACCAGGTATGGAGGTTCTTTCCCCCCGTAACGGCAAAGAGATAGGAATCCCTGAAATCGTTGTCGAAGGTAATGAAATCGTCGATACTGCCCCCGGTATTCTGACCCCCGTAGACGGTCATGAACCAATTGTTCTGTG
>JARKQW010000396.1 GCA_029974695.1 Syntrophobacteraceae bacterium
GACAACAGGGGAACGGAGACCCGGGGCGACGGGACAGGAATTCCCTCTCCTTGACTTCCTGAAGACACAGAGCACACGGACCATGCACAATCCCTACGATTCCATGGATGACGAAGCGGCGGGCCATTTGGGCGACCTGAGCCTGTGGAAGAGGCTGCTGGGGTTTGTGCGGCCCCAGCGGAACCGGGTGGCGGGGGCCGTCCTCCTGTCCTTGATCATTACGGCAACGGGGCTCCTCCTGCCGTACCTCATCCAGTTGGCCCTGGACGGCTACATTCTGAAGGAGGATTTGGATTCACCCGCTCGCATGCAGGGGGTTGCCCGGCTCTCCCTGGTCTTTGTCGTGGTGGTCCTCGTGGGGTTCACGGCCAATTTCTTCCAGGTGACCGTACTCGAGCGGGCCGGGCAGGAAATGATGCATTCCCTCCGCCGGCTCCTATTCACCCATGTGCTGAACCTCAACGTGTCCTTTTTTCACGGACAGAGAGTGGGCCGACTGACCACTCGGCTCACCAACGACATCCAGAACCTTCACGAGATGTTCACCTCCGTCATCGTGACCCTCTTCAACGAGGGAGTTCGCCTGGTGGGGATCATCGCCATTCTGCTCCGGCTCAACTGGCGCCTGGCCCTGCTCCTGAGCCTCATCCTGCCGGTGATGCTCTGGATCACCGCCTGGTTCGGACGACTCAGCCGCCAGGCCTTCCGGGAAATCCGCAAACACTTGGCCTCCATCAACGCATTCATCCAGGAGATGGTCACCGGGATTTCGGTGCTGCAGCTGTTTCAGAGGGAAGAAGACACGCACCGGAGGTTTGTGGGCCTGAACGAGGAGTATTACGGGTCGGCCCTCTTTCAGATCCGGGTTTTCGGGGTTTTCGTCCCCCTCATCGAGGTCATGAACTCCTTGTCCCTGGTCCTGATCATCGGGTATGGGGGCATGGAGATTCTTGGAGGCCGGATGACCATCGGAGTGCTGGCCGCCTTCATTGCCTACATGAGGCTGTTCTTTCAGCCCCTGAGGGAGCTCTCCCAGAAGTATTCCGTGGTCCAGTCCGCCATGGCTTCGGCCGAGAGGATCTTTCAGCTGCTCGATACCCGGGATTTCCAGCCTGCGTCCTCCGATGCGGTGCGGCTCGAGAAGGTCCGGGGAATAATCGAGTTCAAAGATGTGGTCTTCGAGTACGAACCCGGTCGGCCGGTCATTCACCGGGTTTCTTTCCGAATCGAGCCGGGAAAGACCCTTGCCGTCGTCGGGGCGACGGGATCGGGGAAGACCACCCTCATCCATCTCCTCGAAAGATTCTACGATCCCATCGAGGGGAGAATCGAACTGGACGGGACGGACTTGAGACGCCTGGACGTGACGTGGTTGAGGGGCCAAATCGGCCTGGTCATGCAGGACGTCTTCATCATCCCGGGATCCGTTCGGGAAAACATCCTGTTGGACGGGGATGCCTCCGAGGAGGAGATCGAGAGGGCCGTCGACCTGGCGCAGTTGGGCCCCCTGATGAAACGGCTGCCCCACGGCCTCGATACCTGCATCGGGGAAGGCGGAACGGATCTTTCGGCGGGACAGAGGCAGCTGTTGTCCTTTGCACGGGTATTGTTGCGAAACCCGCGAATCCTGGTCCTGGATGAGGCCACCGCCAGCGTGGACCCGGAAACGGAGATGTTCGTGGAACAAGCCGTCCGGGCCGTGCTCATGGGCCGGACCAACATCGTGATCGCTCACCGGCTGTCCACCATCCAGCGGGCGGACCAGATCCTGGTGATGGACCGGGGAAGAATCGTGGAACGCAGGGAATGGGGGGCAAATCTTCCCCCCTGACGGTCCCGCGGCTCCTCGATTCGTCCCGGTCCCGATGGTGCCCTACCGCAGATAGGCTCCCACTTCTCCAGCGTTTCGCAGGTGCTCGTGCGCTTCCTTTCCCCGGATTTCCTGGATCTTGCCTCCCGTGGCCAGGACCCGTTCCGAGGCGGGCCAAAGGAGGTCCTCGACTTCCGTTAGGGAACTCGAGCAGTAGGGGCATTTGCCGTCGGTGGGAGCGTGGTCCAGGAGAACCTCGCAGGATGCACACTGGGATCCCGGGATCTTCACGCCTCGAGGGTAGAAAAGCCGCTGAACCCTGCCCTGGTTGACGGCGTCCAGGATCCCGTTGATTCCCAGGACGGCCTTTTCCTTGGTGGGATTGGCCTTCCTGGCGACGGTGACGAGGTCCTCCACGGCTTCCCGTTCCTGCCGATTTTCAATCTGTTCGATGGCGGGAAAGGAGATCTCCATGACTTCGGCGGGTTTTGCCTGGACGGCCATCCTCATTCGATGAACCACCCGGGAAGCAACCCGCTTGGGAAACATGCGCAGAAGCTCCGCGGTGACGTCCTCGGGCCCCGCCAAGAGAATCCGGTCGATTCGGTAGTGGAGGACCATGTCGTTCACGATGTCCGAGGCATATTTCAGGAAGGACTCGCTCCACTTGGCGGCTCGCCGCTGGAACACCATCTGGGAGCGCATGTGATCGCTCCCCGCCATGCTTCGGTGCTTGACGGGGGGGTCTTGAAAGATGTCCGAAATTTCCTCGATGGAGCCCATGGTGATGATGAAAAACCGTGCTCGTTCTCGATCCAGCAGGACCACTCCGTAGCGTTCGTATTCCTCGATGGCTTCGAGGAGCGGGCGAATGTAGGGGGTCGAGCCGCACCACGCCTGGTTGCCCATTCGAATGGGCAGGGCTTCTTCAAAAAAGAAGGACTCGGAAACGTCGCAAAAGAGAACCAGGCTTTTTCCTTTGGGTAGGTAGTGGTCCGCCTTCCGGCGAACCCACTCCGCGTCCTCCTCGAAGTGACGCAGCCACGTTTCTTCCCGGATCTGCGCCTCGATGTCCTTGAGAAACCCGTCCAGGACCAGCTTGTACCCTCCCTTTTGATTGAGGGGATGAGATGGGTCCAAGTGGAGGTAGACGCTCAGCACGGGAGATCCTTCCCGGGGAGTGCGTTCCGCCAAAGTCTGAATCGTTTGGGGAAGAAGCAGATTCATCGGTCTGACCTCCTTCTTGGGTTATATGGGGTCCACGTCGATCTTGCTCCAAAGACAAACCCGCCGGGAGAAGCAGAGAAAAGATCCGCAGAGGCAAGGTCCGAAACGGGGGCTTTCCTAGAAAAGCGCCTGCACCTTGGGGATCAGGAACACGATGAGGGGTGCAACGGCCAGGGCGGGTAGGTAGCTGGCCAACCGAACCTCC
Organism: Syntrophobacteraceae bacterium; assembly: GCA_029974695.1. Classification (GTDB taxonomy): domain Bacteria; phylum Desulfobacterota; class Syntrophobacteria; order Syntrophobacterales; family Syntrophobacteraceae; genus JAGPLX01. The sequence goes on from JARKQW010000396.1 coordinate 3,243, forward strand.
TTGAGCTCCAGTAGCTTGATTCCGATGCCC
>JARKQW010000424.1 GCA_029974695.1 Syntrophobacteraceae bacterium
ATGGGGCACACATACGGATCACTTTTGCCGAGCCGGTTCCGGCCCGCGAGGCCCGGCAGCTCGGGGCAGCCTTGATCAGCCATCCCTGCTACCGCACCCGGCTATTTATCATTCGCGAGCTACGACCGCCTGTTCCTCAACCAGGACACCGCGCCCAAGGACGGCTTCGGGAACCTTATTGCGCTCTCCCTGCGGAAGCAGCCGAGGGAACTGGGCCGCAGTGTGTTCGTCGATAAGCACCTGCAACCCTATTCATGCCAAGTTGCGCCCAAGGTCGCTCTCAACTGCTGAGCGAAACTTTCCTGCGCAGGGCTAAATCCTGCGGATGGGCAGTTTCGGCTTGAGTGTGATCAGCCCCAGCTCGCCCGTATGTGGAACAATCTTCGGCGCGGCTACCGGGCCATGGGCTATGAGATCAAACCGATGAAGACCGTTGTCTTGGGAAACGGCCTCAAGTAAGACGAGCCGTGCCAAACGGCGCCTTCCTCCGGGCAAGGGGCAGGAAGCGTCCGGCGGAAACCGCATGGGGAAGCACGGCCGTTGCCATACCGATCGGGCACGAACAGGCTTGGCAAGGCCTGAGCCCGGGCAGGCGGAGATCGCGGATGATCTCTAAACGTGGAAGTGAGTAGGAGGCGGACAGAGCATACCGTCCGCCCGGCAGGCCCTCGGGAGACTCCACAAGGGAATTGAGGGAAGCGCCCCCGATGGAATTTGTGGCGAAACCTATTCCTAGTGATTAAACGGGACTTGCAGCAGGAAGGGTTCCGAAGAAGTCAACGGGAACCCAAAGGAGCGAAAGATGGATGCCGGAAGCAAAGAAGAATATGGATCCAAGGGAGTGGTTGAGTTGCGTTGCGACTCCGCTCGATGTTGGAAGTGCGACGAAAATGCGTGTAAAGAGCGGTTCGAAGAGCTGGTTTTCGGGATTGGGCCGTAAGCTCCTCGATCCCCATAGAGAGTCTTGAGAATTCCCTGTGTGAGCCGCTTCCTTACACTGCGGGCAAAAGGGTAATCCGAGAGACCTCGGCGAAAGCCGGGGTCTCCTGGTTTGGGGAGGTTGCCGTTCCTGCCTGCCGACCTGTTTACTGGTCTCTCAATTTCCCCTGGACCACCAAGGTGAATTTGGGTGTTTGAGGATCGTTGGTCAGCACAAGGGTTACTTTCCGGGCACCGCCCAGGCATTGTTTCGGATTGAGCTTGATACTGATCTTCCCCTCGGCCCCCGGGGGAATGGCCTTGTCGAAACCGGCCACCGAAGATCCTCACCCCGGCTGGACTTTCTTGATCTCCAGGACCCCGGTTCCTGCATTTCGGATGACGAATGCGTGAAGGTACTCGGACCCATCCTTCACTTCTCCGAAATCGAAATACCATTCGGGGACTTCCAAAGCGGGTTTTCCGGCCGCTTCCGAGGCAAACGCCGTATCCGGTTTTGCGGCTTCTTGTGCGGGCCCCAAAATGTGGAAGCATGCCCCCGCGACCACAACAAGCAATAGGATGTTTTTGAAAAGTCTTCGTTGCATTGTTGCCCCCATGGGAGTTGGGTACATCCTGTTCCGATCTACATCGCCCCCTGTCCTGGAATTTCAAAGACCTGGATGGAGCGATGAGGCCCCGCGCCGCCCGTACAAGACCGGTTCGCCTGTCAGCCCGGCCGAGGCGGTGCGGTACCGCCCCTTTGCATTGCGATGTCTTCCACCGCCCGAACGCAGTCCTGTACTGCCTTGAAGATCAGATTGGAATGTTTCCTTTCCCGGAGAGTGCCCTGTTCCTCGACATGCAGATATGCCGGGCTAATGGCTCCTCCGATGGCATACACCCCGTTCACGCTTGTCCGGAGGCCATGACTGAGCATGAGGAGCTTTGCGCCTTCCTTCCCGATCTTGCAGACCCCTGCCGTACACGTGATCTGCTGCAGGCCGAGGCGGTCGAAAATACTCGAGGGCCCCTGGGTCCCGATGCAGGCGATCACGTGTTTCATGGGAAAGCTCATCCCATGGGTTATCTCGACTCCGTGGGGGAGTGCAAACCTCTGGGTCTGGATGATGAGCCGCTCGACCCCGTCTTCATCCACCTCACCGATACGCGGCACGGCCCCTTGCAGGATCTTGATGTTTCCACCCAGAAGGATTTCTTCCCCGAGGTCCCGGGCGACGTCCTTGTCGATTTTGAAATGTTCTCGACGGTGGCCCCAGTAGACGGGCGTGGAGTCGCCCGCGGCCCGTTTGGTCTTGGATAGGGTGGAGACCACGTCGGCGGCCGCGTTGCCGCCCCCCAGAACCAGTGTCGGCACTCCGATGTGCTCCTCCGGATTGCCGAGGTTTCGGGCCACCACCTTCGCTTCCCCGTAGATGCCCAGATCGATGGGGATATTGCTCCCGAATGCCAGGATCACGGCCGAAGTCTTGTAGCGGTTCTTGACCGTGGTCACGGTCAAGGAGTCCTTCTCCCGTGAGAAGCCCTGGAATTCTTCTCCATAACAAATTGTGATGCCGTGTTTCGCCACACAAGCCTCTATCCGGGAAACATATTCCTCCACGGGTTCGTTTGCCGGTTCGAGGTCCGGGATGGCGAAGGGTTGCTCCTCATCCTTGGGAATGGTGGGATAGACCTTCTTGCCCCGGGGATAGGTCTCGATGATCCCCTGAAAGAGTCGCAGCCCTTTTTCCAGCACAACGGCTTTCAACCCCAGCTCGCGGCTCCTGATTGCGGCAGAAACGCCTCCCGGCCCCGCACCCACGATGACAACATCCACTCTGTCCATCTCTCGCAGCCTCCAGTTAGCCAACCTTGTCGACACGCAGGGCTTGTCACTATCGCTCAAGTCCGATCCATGCACAAGGGGCAATCACGACGGACACGGCGACCAAGAGCTTCTTGCGAGACCTCGAGTCGAGGGGCTCGGGACGGACCCAGACTCGGATTCAGACCCGAGTGGATGGGGTGGCCGTGGGGTATGCCCAGGGCCCCGGGACTCGAGGGTCTCGACCTGTACTGCCGCCCCGGGAAGGAGTTCCAGAGTGTCGCGTTCGGAACTCAAGGGCACGTCCTCGGGGGTGTTGGAAGGGGGTCGTTCTTGGGGCGGAAATATGGATTCGCGATTTGGAAAGCGGGTTTCTTTCGGCCCGTGAGGGAATTGGGTTCGGGGCGTTGCATCCCCGATTCGGTTGCCCGGCCTCTTTCCCCGTCCACAATCCCAACCGCCAAGCTCGTCTTGCTCGATGGATGTCTACGGGGGGTCTTCGAGAATCACAACGGAATCCGCATCCGCCTGAACGGGGTAGGACGACCCTACCGGTCCGGAGATGAAGATCCGCACTCTCTGCCCTTTCTTCAGGTCGTGGGCGGTTGCTTCCCGAAGCCGCCCTCCCGTCTTCCTCGAGATCTGCGTCTTCGAGGTAATGCCGATGGAGGCCCGGTCCATGCCCGGGGCGGCTCCCGGTCCGGCTTCCACAAAGATCGATCCGCGGCCTCCCGCCTCCCGTATCTCTGGGGCGGCGCGGGTCACCGTGGTGATGGTTCCCTCCATGGCCGGAGATCCCCCCTCCTTTCTCGATGCAGTCCCTTCCTGCGATGCGGGCGAATCCTCACCGGGAAACTTTACTGCATATTTGGCAAAAAGCCGATTCTCGAGGTCGTCGAAAACCCGGAGGCCCTTTTCCATTCGAAGCCGGGCAAGAATCTCTGCGCGAACGGCCCCGTAAGGTTGTTCGGCCGGGGGCAGGCGGTCCTCGACTCTGAAGAGCCAAAGGCCGCCTTCCGTTTCGAGGATTGGGCCGAGCTCTCCCGGGTTCAGCGCAAAGATCCGTTCTTCGATCTCCGGAAGGTATCGACCCCGGGAGAAATACCCCGCCTCCTCGTCGGGCGATTTCGACGAATGCTTTCGGGCCAGTGCCGGAAAATCTTCCCCGTTTCGGGCTCTTTGGAGAATCTCTTCGGCCAAGAGCCGCCTTCGGGCCCGTTCGTCCGGGGGCGCGGAACGAGGACACTCGAGAAACACCGAAGAGACCCGGATCTTTTCCGGCGATTGAAATTCCTCGAGGTGCCGGGCATAGTATTCCCACGCCTCTTCCTCGGTGCCCTCAGACCCGGGAAGGACCGCCTCCTTGGCAAAATGATCCGCCAGCAGCGCCTTCTCGACTTCCGCGAGCTTCCGTTGGAATTCCGGCGCCCGGTCCAGTCCTCGGGCCCGGGCTTCCATGGAAAAGACCTCGATGCGAACCATTTCCCTCAGGAGGCGTTGCCTTCCTTCTTCGGACGAGTACTCCTCCCGCAGGACCGGGGAGAGCCGCTCGATCCGGTTTTCCAGGTCTCGGGCGGTGATCCGGGCGGACCCGATGACGGCCAGCGCCTTTTCCGGGGGTTCTTCCCCTCGTGCCGCGCTGCACAACAAGGCGCAGGCCCATAGAGCCCACGCCGCCATGATCGTGCGAAAGGCGGAAACACCCGTGTTGGGAATCATGACCTCGATCCTCCCCGGGCCGAAGGCGGTGGTGTTCACCCCCGCTACTTGGCGATGGCGGCAATCCGAACGTTGTTCACGGCCGTGTCGAAGTACGGGGAGAACATTTCCTGGGGGGCCGTGGTGAAGAAGCTGCTGTTCACCCCGTTGGCATAGTTGGACGTGATGAAATTCAAGATCCACGGACCGCCGCTGCAGCCCGGCGTCTGGGTCGTACCGATGCCCGGCCTGCCGGGAGATTTGGATTCATCAACCCTGGACAGGGATGCCTGGGTCTGAACCATTCGCGCCCCATCGTATGGGGAGGCCGCGGGGTAGCCGAACATATTCCAGTGTTTGATGGTGGATTGGTTCCACGCAAATCCCAATGTGCCCACTCTTTGGGAAAGCTTCGTCCCGGAAATGTCGGACACCGCCGCGAACCCAACGTCTCGCCCGTAGTCGCTGTACTTGTGCCAGACGGTGAAGGTGGTCTTCCAGAAGGCGGACCATGTGCCGTAGGGCCTTGTGTTGTCCCTATAGGCGGGGATGAACACCCAGTTGGTGTGAAAGGCACCCTTGCCGTCGGACACGCAATGACCGGCGGTCAATACCGCTCGCCCCCCGATGGAGGACCCGGAGCATACGTAGTTTTTCCCGTCGCTCTTGGTGAAGAAGACTTTCCCGATCACCCGGTAGGGGTACGTAGAGGCGGTTGTTCCGTAGAGAGTGGTGGGAACATAGAAGGTCGTGTGGGGAGGAGGGTAGCTGTACCCGAGAACATGGATGTCGTTCAGGATCGCGCTCCCGGATTCGAATGCCCCGGTAAGAGACAGGGTGTCGGCCGGGTCCTCCGAGAGGAGCACGGACTTTCCCCCGGGGCTGCCGGGAACCGCTCCGGGTTCCTCGATGCCTGCGTCCTCCCTAGTCCCCGTCACCGCCCGACCGGGGATTCCCATGGGATGAGGCCGGGCGTTCAGGACCCTCTCTCGGGTCCAGTAGTTTGCGGCCTGCACAGCCGCCTTAGGCTCGACGCTCTGGGATACCGTCATTTCCCCCCCCTGAGCACCGGGTAGGGACGGGATCGCGACCAGGGCGAAGATCATCAGAATGCTCAGCAGATTTCCCATTGCTTTCCTCCTCTGGGCGGGCCGGGCAGCGTCCCGCCGAATTGGGGGTCCTTAAAAAGCGTTCTTCCCGCCGACCAATCCCTGACGGAGCCACAAAAACGAGCCGTACAACCACTCGGCATGTTCACACAAAGGCCTCTGTCCGGGCCTCTCTCAAGGATTTCCGCGCCTGTTCCGGACGGGAGCCGCATTTTCCGGGATGAGACCCGGCTTTGATCCTTCTCGAGTCCGGCCCCCGACGTCAGGGGCACAGGTGCGGCAACCGATTCTTTACTATCCCCCGTGGCCTCGAGAACCCCCATCACGGAAACCGCTCCTCGACGATCGGCCGAGAACATTTCGATGCTTGGGGGGGCGCCACCGCCCTGGTGGCGAAACGAATTCGGTCCGTTGAAGTTGTTGGTCCCAGTGAGCGAATCAGAGTCGCCGGTTCCAGGAAAACCGGCAGCCCGGTCGATCCGTTGCGCCGCGTCCTTGGGGGTATCGGCGCCGCGATCCTTGGATATCTTATCCTCCGGCTCCTGGTGCAGGATGAGAACGAGGCGATAAAGGGGTCATAAGAAATTGCTTTTACCGAGGTTTCACCTTATCAGCCGTCGCTGTTCCTGTCAATTCCGATCTTTGGCCGGATTCCATGCACGGAATGACCGGGCCCAACGAGGTTTTGCGCACGAAGGGTGTGAGATCTAAGCAAATCTTCATGCAGGGGTGTATCATGGGTACCGGACCCGTAGAATTGCCCAAAGCCCATCCGTGAATGAGAAGCGGCGGATGCCGGAACCCGGGGTGCACTCTACGGGAAACCGACACGGGAGAAGAATCGAGCGCTCGCACTTTGCTCCTGACACCCGGTCCTTTGTCGTGGATGGAATGCTTGGACGAGGATGTTTGAATCGCCGGGAACGGTTCCCGGGGCGCGGGGAGCCTCCGGCACGCCGTGGACCC
>JARKQW010000427.1 GCA_029974695.1 Syntrophobacteraceae bacterium
CGCGACCAACGGGGTCCCGCCGAAGGTGGAAGCAGGGCTTCCCGGCACGACGGCCGCCGCCACCTCCTCGACGGCCAGCATCGCCCCGATGGGCAGACCGTTTCCCACGGCCTGGGCCAGGGTCATGATCTGGGGGGTCACTCCTTCCTGCTCGTGGGCAAATCGGGTCCCTGTTCGTCCCATTCCCACCTGGACTTCATCGAAGATGAGGAGCAGGTCGTGCTTGAGACAAAGCTCTTTCAACTCCGCCAGGTATCCGGGCCGGGGAAAACGCACTCCTCCCTCTCCCTGGACGGGTTCCACCAGGACGGCACAGGTCTTTTCCGTCACGGCCGCTTCCACCGCCGGGACGGAATTGAATTCCACAAAGGTGAATCCCTCCACGAGGGGTTCGAAACCCTTGTGCACCTTTTCCTGACCCGTAGCGGAAAGAGTGGCCATGGTGCGGCCATGGAAGGAGTCTTTCATGGCGATGATGTGAAACCGCCCTTCGCCGTGTCGTTCTTTGGCGGCTTTTCGGGCGAGCTTGATGGCCGCTTCATTGGCTTCTGCGCCGCTGTTGGAAAAAAATACCTTATCTGCAAAAGACAGTCGTGTCAATTCCGCGGCCAATTCCACCTGGGGGCGCGTATAAAAAAGGTTCGAGACATGAACCAGCCGCTGGGCCTGTTCGCACAGGGCCCGAGTCACGGCCGGGTGACAATGACCCAGGTTGCACACCGCAATCCCGGCCAGGAAATCCAGGTATTCCTTTCCCGTATCGTCCCAAACCCGGCATCCTTCCCCTCGAACCAGGGTGACGGGCAGTCGCGCGTAGGTGTTGAAGATGTGTTGGCGGCTTGCGGTTTGAGTATCGTTCATGCCAGGCTCCTTCGAGGATGGCCGGGGCAACCACGGCTTTCCTACCTTTTCTTGCTGATTTCCGTTCCTATGCCTGCGTCGGTGAAGATCTCGAGAAGGAGGGCGTGGGGAACCCGCCCGTCAATGATGTGCACCTTCTCGGCTCCCGACTGGACGGCGTCGATGGCACACCGGACCTTGGGGATCATCCCGCCCCGGAGGGTTTCGTCCTGGAGGGCGTCTGCGGCTTCTCCCACGGTCATGCTCGAGATGAGCTCCCCCCGGGCGTCCAGGACCCCGGGTACGTCCGTCATGAGGATCAGTTTCTTGGCCTGGAGCGCTCCGGCCACGCTGCCGGCCACCAGGTCCGCGTTGATGTTGAAGGTCTCGCCGTTTTCTCCGACCCCGACGGGGGCGATCACCGGGATGATGCGGCTGTGTTCGAAGAGTCGCAGGATCTGGGTGTTCACCCGGGAAACCTCGCCCACCAGGCCGATGTCCAGGATCTCCGGCGGCTCGTCGTCCCCTTGGTAGCGATAGACATGGAGCTTTCGAGCTTCGATGAGATGCCCGTCCTTGCCGCTCAAGCCCACGGCCTGACCCCCGTGGCGGTGCAGGAGGGACACGATTTCCTTGTTGATCTTGCCCACCAGCACCATCTCGACGATGTCCATGGTGTCCTGGTCGGTGACGCGCATTCCCGCCAGGAAATCGCTCTTTTTGCCCATGCGCTCGAGCATCTGCCCGATCTGGGGGCCGCCCCCGTGGACCACCACCGGGTGCATCCCGATGTACTTCATGAGAACAATGTCCTGGGCGAAGCTCTCCTTGAGATCGTCGGCCACCATGGCGTGGCCTCCGTACTTGATCACGAGGGTCTTTTGGGAAAAGCGCCGGATGTAGGGGAGGGCCTCGATGAGAATCCGCGCCTTTTCAATGACCGTGCATTGGTCCTTCAAAAATGCCTCCATGAACGCTCGTCCTTACCTAGAGAATATATCGGCTCAGGTCCTCGTCCTTGATGATTTCCATCAGGGTCTGGCGGACATTCTCCCGGGTGATGTGGATGGTTTGGCCCTTGAGGTCCGGGGCGTTGAAAGAGATCTCCGAGAGCAGTTTCTCCATGATGGTGTGCAGGCGCCGCGCCCCGATGTTTTCGGTCCGCGAGTTCACCTGGTAGGCAATTTCGGCGATCTCCTCGATGGCGTCGTCCTCGAAGATCAGCTCGACCTCTTCGGTGGTCAGGAGCGCCTTGTATTGAACGATGAGAGCGTTTTCGGGCTCCTTGAGGATCCGAACGAAATCGTCCCGGGTGAGGGAAGTGAGCTCCACCCGAATGGGAAAACGCCCCTGGAGTTCGGGAATCAGGTCCGAGGGTTTCGAGATGTGAAAGGCTCCCGAGGCGATGAACAGGATGTGGTCGGTCCGCACCATTCCGTACTTGGTGGTCACGGTGGAACCTTCCACGATGGGCAAAAGGTCCCTCTGGACCCCTTCCCGGGAAACGTCCGGTCCTCGCCCGGATTCCCTCCCCGCGATCTTGTCGATTTCATCCAGGAAGATGATGCCCGAGTGTTCGACCCGCTCGACGGCCGACTTGATCACCTTGTCCATGTCGATGAGCCGCTGGGACTCTTCCTGGACCAGGATCTCCCGGGCTTCGGGGATTTTGACCTTGCGGCGCTTGGTCCTGCGGGGAAGCATGGATCCCAGCATCTCCCGCAGGTTGTAATCCATGTCCTCCATTCCCGAGCCCGCGAAGATCTCGACCATGGGAAAATTCCGGTCGGGCACATCGATTTCCACGTACCGGTCGTCCAGGGACCCAGCCCGCAGGAGCTTTCGGAGTTTCTCCCGGGTCGAGTCCGCCTGGTCGGATTCTTCCTGGGCCGCCTGCCGGGCGTCGGGCTCGATGAGAAGCTGTTCCCGGTTCTCGGGCTGTCTCTTGGGAGGCAGCAGAATATCCAGGAGCTTCTCCTCGGCGATTTCTTCGGCCTTCAGCTTGACCGCTTCCATCTCCTCGGTGCGGGCCATGCTCACGGCCAGCTCCATGAGGTCCCGGATCATGGATTCCACGTCACGGCCCACGTAGCCCACCTCGGTGAACTTGCTGGCTTCGATCTTCAGAAACGGGGACTGGGCCAGCCGGGCCAGCCGGCGGGCGATTTCCGTCTTCCCCACCCCCGTGGGTCCGATCATGATGATGTTTTTGGGGGCGATCTCGTCCCTCAGGTGCTCGGGCACCTGCTGTCGGCGCCAGCGATTTCGCAGGGCAATGGCCACCATGCGTTTGGCGTCTTTCTGGCCGATGATGTACTTGTCCAGTTCCCGGACGATTTCTGCAGGGGTCAACGGCTGTTGCATGAGGTTACAGCTCCTCTACGGTGAATTCCCGGTTGGTGTAGATGCAGATGGACGCGGCGATTTTCATGGATTCCTCGGCAATCTCCCGGGCGGACATCTGGGTGTTGGCCGTAAGGGCCCGGGCCGCCGCCAGGGCGTAAGGGGCCCCGGAACCCACGGCCGCCAGTCCGTCGTCGGGTTCGATGACGTCGCCCGTGCCGCTCAAGATGTAGCACTGGTCGGCATCGGCGGCGATGAGCAGGGCTTCGAGGCGCCGAAGGGCCCGATCCATGCGCCAGTCCTTGGCCAGTTCCACGGCGGCCCGTTTGAGGTTTCCGTTGAACTGTTCGAGCTTGGCTTCGAGGCGCTCGAAGAGGGTGAAGGCATCGGCCGTCGAGCCGGCAAAGCCCGTGAGGATCTTGTTGTGGTAAAGCCTGCGAATCTTCTTGGCCTGGTGTTTGACCACGGTGTCTCCCAGGGTCACCTGGCCGTCCCCCGCCACGACCACCTGACCGTTGTGCCGAATCGCCAGTACGGTGGTTCCTCGAAAGAGCGTGTCTGCCATGTGAAAGCGACTCCCTCCGTTCATCCTTAGGGGTTGTGGGAAAATTCCTGCGCTTCGTTTCGGTCCCCTCGAGGCCCGTCACGGGGATTTTCTCCTGCTTCTCGGGTGCGCCGCGTCGTACGTCTTCATCAGTTGCTCCAGGTGAACGTGGGTGTAGCGCTGAGTCGTGGAGAGGCTCGAATGCCCCAGCATTTCCTGGATCGCCCGGAGATCCGCCCCGGAATTGAGAAGGTGGGTCGCGAAGGAATGACGAAGGCCGTGAGGGCTCAACGGCTTCCACAATCCGCACCGCTTCAATTCCGCCAGGAGAATGCGATGGACCGACCGGGTGGAAATCCGATCCCCCCGGGCATTGACGAAGAGCGCCGGGGATTTGGTTCGAAGCCCGGGAGACTGCTCCTCCAGGGTCCGAAGATATTGGTCGACGGCCTCCAGGGCCTTCTTCCCAACGGGGATGATCCGTTCCTTCTTCCCCTTGCCCAGGACCAGGACCATTCCCCGCGCCTCGAAAAGGTCCTCTTCGTTCAGCCCCACGACCTCGCTCACGCGCATGCCCGTCGAGTAGAGGCACTCATAGAGGGCCCAGTTCCGGCTTCTCCTCCACGAAGCGCCGGGAGTCCGAGCCCATTGCCTCAGGGAATCCAAAAAATGGAACACATCATCCACCGTAAGAAAAGAGGGGATCCGGGATTTGATCTTGGGATGAGTGATGCCGGAGGCCGGGTTCTTGTCCGTGCAGCCTCTCTCGTGCAGGAAGCCGAAGAAGGATCGGAGAGCCGAGATCTTGCGTGCCTGGCTGGTCTTTTCCACCTTCGAGTGGAGCACGGCCAGAAAGCTTCGCACCAGGTCCGAGGTGATCTCGTCCACGGAGACGGAAGGGGACCCTGTTTTCGTGAGTAGGTGTTCGTGGAACTGTTCCAGGTCCGACTGATAGGCCCTCAAGGTGTGCGGGCTCACGCCCAGTTCCAGGCGCAGGTACGTTCGGAAAAGCTCCACCGATTCCGTCCATGTGAGTGGTTTCGTCGCGGCTCCCGGATCCATGCTTCCCCGCACCACAAGTCCCGTTTTTGGAGTGATTCCGAAATGATCCCCAGAGGCAAGGACGTTAAGCTAGCACACGGGGGGAAAAAATCAATTGCAAACTGGCCTCATGCTTGGTTCGCTAGGGGGTGTTTGGCTTCTGAAAGACGAGGGTTCGTGGTACCATGGCGGGACTTTCGGGTCGGCAAACCGGTCCGGGGAAACCCTTTGTTTCGGGAGTTACGGCCTTCTGCGTGGGAAAGGACGGCATCCGGCATGCCCGTACGGACCGAGGAAGAGTCTTTGGGAACCCGGGTGGCACGAGGGGGAATCTGGGTTGCTTTGAGTTCCTGGTTCAATGTGGTCTTCGGGTTTCTGGCAAACATTGTCCTCACACGTCTTCTTAGCCCCGAGGATTTCGGGATCTTCGCCCTGGGGATGTTTTTCTTCAGCCTGTTGAACCTGCGCCCGAGGATCGGGATCGGGCAGGCCTTTGCCCAGCGCAGGGAAACCGACGGGGAACTGATCGGAACTCACCTGGCCCTCGACCTTACGGCGGGGCTGTGCACCCTTCTAATCGTCAGCCTGTCCCTGCCCGTCCTGGGGTGGTTCGAGTACCCGGTCGAGGTGGGGTGGGCGACGTTGGCCCTGGGGATCATCGGCATCTCCGACTCGGTCCTGGGCACCGCCTGGGTCATGCTGGACAAGGAGCTCCATTTCTCCAAAACGAGCCTGGTCTCGAGCCTGGCATTCCCCTTGAGCTATGTCCCGGGCCTGTGGCTTGCGTGGAAAGGGGGCGGCTACTGGAGCATCGTGGTCCAGAACGGCGCCTACGCCCTGCTTCTCCTGGGGGGAATGTGGTGGACGGCGCGGCGAAAACTGCCGGAGCTCTGGAACCTGCCATGGCGATGGAACGGGAGGACGGCCCGGGAGCTGGTGCGGTTCGGAGGCGTGGTGGGCCTGGCTTCCATAGCCGGGCTGTTGGTGAACCAGCTGGACAACTACCTGGTGGGGACCTTCCTGGGACTTGCGACCCTGGGATTCTACGACCGGGCATGGCGCATCGCCATGTGGCCCAGCCTCCTGGTGGGCAACGTGATCCATCGAGCGGGATTCTTCACCTACGCCCGCTTCCAGGGAGATCCCGAGCGTCTGCGAAGGGTCGTCATGTTGACCGTCTGGCTCGTGGCGACCCTGGCCCTGCCGTTGGCCCTGGCGGTGTTCGTCTCCGCGCGGGACCTGGTCGAACTGCTCTACGGCCCCCGATGGGTTCCCAGCGCCCTCCTTCTCCGGTTCCTGGTGGCCCTTTCGGTGCTCCGGCCTCTTCAGGACAATGCGGGGTCCTTCTTTATGGCCGTGGGCCGTCCCGGACTCCCCGCCCGAATGACGGCCATCCAGGCGGGGGTGTTGGCCCTGAGCGCCGTTCCCTTGACTCTTGCCTACGGAGCCGTCGGGACGTGCCTGGGGGTGGGGATCTCGTATGCGGTGAGTCTCCCGCTGCTGTATCGCCCCCTGTTTCGGACCCTCGAGCTGTCCCCGGCCGATACCGTGGTCCTGCCCGCACTGGCGGCATGCCTGGCCCTGGGGGTCTCCTGGGTCTTTTCGGACCGGGTGGGGCTCGAAACCCTGTCTCTTGCCGGGAAAGTGTTGGTCAAGGGAGCCGTCGCCGGGGGGGCTTACCTGGGTTTTTCCCTAGCCCTGGCACCCCGGCGGATGCTGGAGCGGCTCGCCACCCTTCGGCGCCTGGTTCGGGGGGAGGGAGGCTCACGGTGAAAACGCCCCCGGTGACGGTGATGCTCCCCACCTACAATCGCGCTCATTTCCTGCCCACGGCCGTGGAAAGCGTCCTGGGACAGACCCGGGGGGATTTCGAGCTGGTGGTGGTGGATGACGGCTCCACGGACGAGACTCCCGCCGTGATGGAGGCCTTTCGGGATGAAAGGATTCGCCTGATCCGCCAGGAAAACCGGGGAATCAGCGGGGCGTTGAACCGGGCTTTGGCCCACGCCCGGGGAGAGATCATCGCCCGCATCGATTCCGACGACCGATGGCTGCCGAATCTCCTGGAAAAGGAAATGGGAATCCTCGAAAAGCGTCCGGAAGTCGGGTTGGTGTATTCCCGGGCCCAGGCCATGGACGAAACGGGACGACCCCTGGCCCAAGTCCTGGGAGTCCCCGAACGATACCCCGGGGAGACTCTCAAGAGCCTTCTCTACGGAGATTTCGTCTGTACCATCACGACCCTGGTCCGGAAGCGATGCCTGGACGAAGCGGGACCTTTCGACGAGTCCCTTTCGGGCAACGAGGACTGGGACATGTGGATCCGCCTGGCGCCCGTCTGCAAGTTTCATTTCCTGGACGAGGTCCTGGCCCACTTCAGAATGCACTCCCATCGCACCACGGGAAAAGGATCTCCCCTTTTTGATCGCGTTGCCCGGGGGAGGTTCCGGACCCTGGATAAGGCTTTCGGCCGGAAGGACCTGGGAGCCGAACTCCTGCAGGTCAAGGGCCTTGCCTACCGAAACGCCCACATGGATGTGGGGTTGCGGTGGCTGTCCGCGGGCGAGATCTCGAGGATGGGGCATCATTTCCGGTGCGCCTTCAGGGAAGGGGGCAACCCCGTCGCAACCCTGGCCCGCATCTGCTTCCTGGTGCTGCACTACCGGTATTTGAGCAAACGGACCTGGGGAGTCCGGTTGGTGGAACGGCTGGCCGCCGCAGGAAGGCGAAGGCGGGGGCGGGACCGGGAGGACTAGGCATGGGTGTTCACCCCGGCAGAACCGGGACTTTGGCAGTGGTCAGCATGGACATCCGGCGGGACCTCATTGCCCCCATGCACCGTTTCGAACAGCTCAGGATCCGGCATTTCTTCCGGCGAGCCCCCTACAACGATCTGCGTTCGTCCGATTGGGACGAAAGCCTCATCCCCTTCAAGGGCCCCCTGGATCTTTTGCGCCTCCTGCGGCGGGAGAAACCGGACATTCTTCAAACCGTGGAAATCCTATCCCTGGGGCAGCTTCCTTACACGGCTGCGATCTTCTTTTACGCCGTTCTTCGAAGGATTCCCCTGGTGGCGGGAGTCCACGTGGCCCGGCCCCTGGAAGAAAAGTACGGGCGGGTCCCGGCTCGGCTCCTGCGAGCTCTTCTTCAGCCTGTGGTGCGAAGGACCCGGCTGTTTTTCCATGTGAACGAGGGGGCCTCGAAAAACCTCGAGTGGATGGGGGTTCCGGCTTCCAAAACGGTCCGGCACATGTACGGGACCTGGGGGGTGGACCCCAAGGAGTTCAGCCCCGAACGGGACGGCCGGGAACCCGCCTGGGGGGAAGGGACGGTGGTGTTGTTTGTGGGACGAGTCCACCGGCAGAAGGGCATTTTCGATCTTCTCGAGGCCTTCCAACAAGTGTACCGGAAGAACTCCCGGGCGATCCTGGCGATCCTGGGGGACGGACCTCACCGGGCCGAGGCGCGGCGACGGGCGCTATCGCGGCTTCCGGAAAGGGCCGTGCGATTCTTGGGGACCATCCCCCACGGGGATCTGCCTCCCTATTTTCGCAGTGCCGCTGTCCTGGCGTCGCCGTCCCGGACTACCCGGGGATGGGAAGAGTACGTGGGCATGACGAACCTGCAGGCCATGGCCTGCGCAATCCCCGTGGTCTCCACCCGAAGCGGGGCAATCCCGGAATTTGTTCCCCACGGGGAGGCGGGAATCCTGGTGGAGGAAGGGGACGTGCCCGGATTGGCTTCGGCGCTTCTGGACCTTTTGGAAGACGAGGATCTGCGTCGGCGCATGGGAGCCGCAGGCAGGGCCCGGGTCCTGGATCGCTACGATGCGGGAGAAAACGTCCGGCGGGCCGAACGAATCATCCTGGAGCGGTGTTGAAAAGGGCCAAAGTCGGCATAGACGTTCAGTCGACCCGGGGGCGGAAAACGGGGATCGGAGTGTATACGGAAAACCTCCTGGCCGGGTTGCGCCGGGTCGCCCGCCAATACGAATGCCTCCCGATCTCCCGGGGGAGGAGCGGGGACTTTCGCACCCACCGGCGACTCCTGTGGCAGCAGGTCCTGTTGCCTTTGCAAGCCCGAATTGCGGGAGTGAGGCTTCTTCACATTCCGGGCTTCGACGCGCCCCGGTGGGCCCCCTGTCCCACGGTCCTTACGGTCCACGATCTCATCGGAGCACTTTTTCCCGGGAACTTTCCGCCGGTTTCTCGATGGTACTGGAGCTCATGGCTTCCCAAGAGCATCCGGTGGGCCGACCGGGTCATTGCAAGCTCTCATTCCACCCGCCGGGACATCCTTCGCCTGACGGGCGTTCCCGGGGAGAAGATCCACGTGGTGTATCCCGGGGTGGGGGAGGAGTTTCGGCCGGTCGAGGATGCTTCCCGCCTCGAGAGGACCGCGGCCAAATACCGGCTTCCCAGGAAGTTCCTGCTTTTTGTGGGCACCCTGGAACCCCGTAAGGGGGTGGACGTCCTGCTCGAGGCCTTCCGCCTGCTTGCAGGGGAAACGGACCACCACCTGGTCCTTGTGGGCCGGGCCGGTTGGGGGGTCGAGGATCTCCCGGGACAGCTCCGTCGGGCGGACTTTTGCGCCAGGGTCCATTGGAAGGGCTTCATTGACCCGGGGGACCTTGCGAACCTGTACAACCTTGCCGGCCTCCTGGTCTTCCCCTCCCGGTACGAAGGGTTCGGGCTGCCGCCCCTGGAAGCCATGGCCTGCGGCGTTCCGGTGGTTTGTACGGAAACCTCGAGCCTTCCGGAAGTGGTGGGGGATGCGGCGATCCGGGTGCCCGTCGGGGAAGCCCACTCCCTGGCCGAAGGAATCCTGCGGGCCCTCACCGATCGCGAACTGCGGGAACGCTTGCGCACCCTGGGTCTGCATCGCGCCCGCACCTTTTCCCGGGATGACGCCGCCGGACAGGTCGCCGCCGTCTATGATTCGCTTCTTTGACGCAACTTTGCGGAAAAAAAATCAGCCCTTGTGGGTTTGCAGAGTGCCTCGGTGGGGATGCCGCGCGGTTGCACGGCGGAGAGGGTCGTCCCTGCTGCGTCGAATCTTTACGATATCGCCACAGGAGAAAGCGACATGCCGGATCGCGTTTTCCCATGCGGTATTTGGGCCGGTCTTACGAGCAGAGGATGGAAATCTTCCCAAAGTCCCACCATTTCCGGATAATATTAGGGGCGAATCTGCCGAGTGAAACCACTGGTTTCGGTCGTCGTATTTGGGCACAATTCCCGAGAACGTGAGAAGGGCTGCGGTGCAGAAAATACTCGAGAAACTGTCGGGCCGGGTGGGAAAAGCAGTGGCTCACTATTGGGCTACCAGGGAAACACAGAGGAAAAAACAAGAGTTGCGCGGCCAATCGGATGCGGGGCTGAGAAGTGCCGTGACGGGCGGGGCGCAGATGGACGGTTTTATTGATTTGTTTACTGCACTCATCACGGAAACAGGCCTCCCGATGAAGTTCATCTTTCGAAAGACAGCCCTGGAGTTGCCCGGTTATTTTCGACCGACCAAGGAATGGGATCTTATCGTTGTCCGGGACGGCACCCTGGTTGCAGCAATCGAAGCCAAATCACAAGTCGGACCCTCATTCGGCAACAACTTCAACAACAGAACCGAGGAGGCCGTTGGAAGTGCCCTCGATCTTTGGACGGCCTTCGGAGAAGGGGCTTTCAATGCAGGGGCGCAGCCGTTCTTGGGTTATTTTTTCATGCTTGAAGAGTGCCCGGCTTCCCATCGGCCTGTAAAAGTCAAGGAGCCGCACTTCAATGTCTTTCCGGAGTTTGTCGGTGCATCCTACGCAAAGAGGTATGAATTGCTTTGTCGAAAGCTGGTTCTGGAACGTCATTATACTTCGGCCTGCTTCTTGACTTCCCGCAGTGACGCGGGTTTGAGAGGCGAGTATCATGAACCCGCCAAGGACCTTTCTTTTGAGAGGTTCGCAAAATCCATCCTGTCCCACGTAGGAGCATTCGCACAATGAGCCAAGCGGGCGAAACACGGCATCGACTGATCCATGCGGATGCGAGGGATCTATCCTTTCTTCCCGACGAATCCGTTCACCTGGTGGTAACCTCTCCTCCTTATTGGAACCTCAAGCGCTACAACGAACATCCGGATCAGTTGGGACATATTGAAGACTACGAAGCGTTTCTGTCCGAGCTCGAGAAAGTATGGCGTCACCTCTTCCGTATTTTGGTGCCGGGAGGGCGTCTGGTGTGTGTGGTCGGGGACGTGTGTGTCTCCCGCCGGAGATTCGGCCGACATCTTGTGTTCCCACTCCATTCGGATATTTGCGTATCCTGCAGGAAGATTGGTTTTGACAACTTGAATCCCATCATCTGGCACAAGATCTCGAATGCTACCTTCGAGGTCGCAAACGGATGCAAGTTCCTCGGGAAGCCCTACGAACCCAATGCAATCATCAAGAACGATATAGAATTCATCCTCATGCAAAGGAAGCCCGGGGGATACAGGCGCCCAACCGAGAAACAAAGGGAACTCAGCAAGATCAAGAAGAAAGACTTTGACGGTTGGTTTAGACAGATTTGGCATATCACCGGCGCTTCGACAAAAGACCACCCTGCACCTTTCCCCCTGGAACTTGCTTCACGATTGGTTCGGATGTTTTCTTTCGTCGGCGATACGGTTTTGGATCCTTTTTGCGGCACCGGGACCACCCTCATTGCGGCTCTGCGGTCTGGTCGAAACAGCGTCGGTATAGAAATAGACGATCATTATTGCCGGGCGACCGCTCGCTATCTCAAGGCGGAAACCGCAAACCTGAACATGTTCTACAAGGCCCATTTGTCTTTTGAGAAACTCGATATGGACGAATCGGGCAGTCTTCACGTTTGCGAAAATC